>CAZUCY010000057.1:0-21390 GCA_964618785.1 uncultured Ignavibacteriaceae bacterium
CAAGGTTTTTTTAATCATAAATTAGGAATAATGGCACCGCGCAGAAATAGGAAAAAGAGCAAAATTACTTACCCGGTTATGGAACAGAAACTCAACGGGATAAAATGTGAAGTATTAATACCATATAGGGCAAGAAAGAAAAAGAACCAACCGCAACTTCTTAGATAATAAGTAAGTGAAGATTTTTATTAGAAATAGCAAAAATGCTCAGAGGCAATTAAGTAAATTTAAACAACTTGATTTAGTCAACGTTCAGGGTGCTACTAATAAGCAGCAATATATTTTTCGGCTGTAAACTCTGGACATAACTGGACAAATTGTCATGTCAGGGACCAAAAGTGTCTATAGAAAAAAAGTTAAGTAAATATTTCAATCCCACCCCGGTTTTTCCCCGGGTGTTACTAGCGTTGCTTTCGGTCGAACTGATTAGTAACCAATTCATTCAAGAAGACTTGTATTCCCCCATTTGGTTCAAAAAACTCTTTTTTTTTTAACCTTTAAAGTTTAGAATATTTTTAATCCCTGCTTCCATTTTTTCTCTGGCAGAGACATTTGCAGAATGAATTTTTATTGTTGGGGTATAATTATTCTGATAACCCTTGTGAAAAATATTACTAAAAATAATTAACTTTGGCTGGATGATTTTCGACGGAAACTTTGTCAATTTTCAACCGGAATTAACACTATTCTTTAGCCGCTTAGTTAATCACTATTTTATTATATAATGCTGATATTATTTTGCATAGATAATGTGAGATATAAACTCACAAAATAAATACAAAATCTTATTATTATTTGCATTAATGCTTTATTATAGTGATATTGTGAGTTATAAAATCACAATATTAATATGAAAAAGCATATATCATATAGATCTTCGGAACTTCTTAGTTCGCTGCTACATAACGAAAAATGGTTTTTTAGTTTAAAGGATGCTATGGAAATTTTGAGTAACAGCAACCCGGCAGCAGTCCGCCGGTTATTGAGCGATATGACAAAAAGGGGATTGATATTAAGAATAAAAGACGGGCTGTATTCAATAATTCCTTATGAAAAGGATGCGGGCAATTATTTACCTAACTGGCATCTTGTTGCAGAAGCTTTGGTCCAGCAACAAAAATACTATATCGGGTTTTACAGCGCTCTGGATTTGTATGGACTAATTACTCAGCCTGCACTTATTGAACAGGTGGTTACAGAAAAGCAAATTGTTCCAAAGTTTCGAATTATAAATAGGGCTAAATTTGAATTCATAACAATGGGTAAACGTTTCTTTGGCTATAATAATACATGGATCGATAATTTCAATAAAGTTTATTGCAGTGATTTGGAAAAAACCATCCTTGATTGTTTATATATGCCGGGTAAAGCAAATGGTATTTCAGAGGTAGTTAATTCTTTGAGCAGGATAATTGAAAAAATAAATCCTGAAAAACTTCTGTCATACTTAGATAAATTCGATTCGCAAGCTGTATATAAAAGATTAGGCTTTATTTTACAAAATATGGATGTTTTAAAAGACTTAAGAATGGAAATAAACAAAAAAATCAGCAATTCCTATATACTTTTAGATCCTTCATTGCCCAAATCCGGGAAGTATAATTCGGAATGGAAAATAATAGATAATATTGTAATAAATTCTGCCTTACAATCTGCTATGACTTAATAATGATAAAACCCAATGAAATAAGTAAAATTGCAAACGCACTTGGGATAAGAGATACTCAAATCGAGAAAGATTATGTAATAGGATGGGTATTGAAAGGAATATCCAATAATGAATATTTAAAAGAATATTTGATATTCAAAGGCGGAACGGCTTTAAGAAAAATATATATCCACGATTACCGTTTATCGGAAGATATGGATTTTACTTATTCAGGTGAGGATTGTAAAACGGAAGAAATTAAAAATTATTTTGAAGAACTTATTTCATGGATATTTACAGAAGCCAGAATCACTTTGAGTATTCAGGATGAAAAAGTACATCAAACAGGAAATTATAATTTCTATCTGGGTTATACAGGACCTCTTGGCGGAACGGGGGCAAAAAAAAGTATCAAAATAGATATTGCTGTTGATGAACTAGTCTGTGATGTTCCCATCGAACAAAATGTTTACAACGAATATTCTGATTTAAAAGAGAACTTTAGTATTTTGTGTTATACCCTGGGTGAAATCATTACCGAGAAAATGAGGTCTCTGATGCAAAGAACTATGTCGAGAGATTTGTACGATATCTGGTATTTAATCGAATTGGAGAATCAAAATATAGAGGATTTTATTCCTAATTTCAGAAAGAAAACCGGGTTTAAGAATTTGAATCCCGGTGATTTTGTAAAGGTTGTTCAAAATAAGAAGGAAATATTTAAGCGGCAATGGGATGAGCATTTAATTAATCAAATAAGAGAAATCCCGGATTTTGAAGACGTTTGGCGGCGTCTTCGAAAGCATTGGAAAAAATTTACGTCTGCTTTTTAATTAAGTTGTTAAGATTAAATAAAAACCCGTGAAAATAAATAAGTAAACAGAAACATGGGCTGCATTCTTCACATAGTAATCCTTATTGGTATTTATACTATTTTATCAGTTTCCTTGAATTTATTAGTAGGGTATACCGGAATTCTTTCTATAGTAAATGCAGCATCGTGAACGATTTAGGCTAGAATATTTTACCTATCCGTTACTATGTCATCCCGCCGGATTCAAGAGGGGGTTTTGGGGGGATTGTTCTGCTATAAATATTTCATCCTGCCGGGATTTCGGATATGTTTTTTGGGGGGATCATATTGTTACAAACCTGTCTGGCTGATAAGCTGGACTGTCTTTGGTTTCGGTCGAAATGATTAGTAATCCATTCATTCAAGAGGACATAAATCTTCGTTAAATCGTTATTGATAATTCTTCCTTTGTCCTCGTTTAAACTTTGAGCTTAATAATTTTTCTAAGCATCTATTTGAGTCTTTTGAGCCTGTTAATAGGCTAACATTTCCGCTTTGTGAACCTATTTAAAATGAATTAGGGGTCTCCATAAATTAAAGCAAAGTATAAATAAACTTACTTTTACAAACTCTTTAATCTCATTTATGAAGAGGTTGAGATTATAGGTCCTAAAATCGGGTGTTTTTTCCGCCTGAAAATTGACCACTTAGAACATTAAAATAATTTATAAGCCTCCGGCTTAGAATAAATTTCCTCTGCTGATTAACTTCGGCAGTTAGCAATCAATATTGATAAAATTAAAATATTATTTGTATAGTTTGTCAATATATGGGTTGACTGTCTATTGATATAAATCAATCTATAAGTTGACAATATTATTGCTTATGTCAATATAATAGTTTACTTTTAAATGGAAAAAAAAGAAGATTTATGAAAAATTCTAAACAAAAACTTATAATTGCTCAGATTGACGAGAAGTTATCCAAACTAAGTAAACTTGAACCATCACTTATGCCTAACCGCGGCTGGATTTATACAATACGAACTGCACTTAAAATGCCGCTTGTACTATTCGGGAAGAAGCTTGGTATATCAAAACAAGCCGCTCAGAAAATTGAAAGCAGGGAAATTGAAGGAGCCATAACAATAAAAACCTTAAGACATGCCGCTGATTCCCTCGGGATGGATTTGGTCTATTACTTAGTTCCTAAAAAAAAATCCATTCGTGAAATGGTCGATGACCAGGCAAGTCAAAAAGCAAAGGAAATAGTTTTAAGAACTTCACATTCTATGCTGCTTGAAGATCAAAAAAACAGCGAAGCCAGAATTCAAACTGCAATTAAAGAAAAGACTGAAGAAATAAAAAGGGAGATGCCAAAATACTTATGGGATTAGAATTAGAATACATTAACGGTCAGACGCCCCTTGAGGAAGATGAAAGAGCAGGCTTGAAAATTCAGACAATTACAACCCGCAA
Source organism: uncultured Ignavibacteriaceae bacterium (assembly GCA_964618785.1). GTDB lineage: Bacteria > Bacteroidota > Ignavibacteria > Ignavibacteriales > Ignavibacteriaceae > FEN-1297. The sequence goes on from CAZUCY010000057.1 coordinate 3,920, forward strand.
AGAACTAGACGAATTTGAGCAGTTCAATATTCAAAAAGCTGTCGAGTGGTCGCTCTCAAGAAAATTAAAAATTAATACTATACTGACAGAGAAATTCATTAAGGATTTACATAAAAGAATGTTTTTTGAAGTCTGGGAGTGGGCAGGCGAATTCAGAAAATCAAATAAAAATATCGGCGTTGATAAGTTTCTTATAGGTATTGAATTAAAAAATTTAATCGATGATTGTAATTATTGGATTACTAATAAGACTTTTTCTAAAGATGAAATTGCTGTCCGCTTTAGTCATCGTATTGTTAAAATACATCTTTTCTCAAACGGCAATGGCCGCCATTCCCGTTTAATTGCTGACATCTTAATCAATAGAGGCTTAGAAGAAGAAATTTTTTCATGGGGAAGTACAAACCTTACTAATAAAAGTGAAGCGCGCTTCAGGTACCTGGATGCTCTCCGTAACGCAGATAATAATGAATATTCTTTGCTATTAAAATTTGCGCGGGAATAAAAATATTGCATTTCTACGGGATTTTTACTTCTTATTCAGCACAATTGCATCTTCACCCAGCAGCTGTGTTACACCTGAGATAAATTCATTGGTCACTTTAATTCTGTAATCTTTCAAAAAGAACCGGCGGGGCTTTGAGCCGTTGGCGCCCAGATTCAGAAAGACCGGCATAGCGCCTCTGCTGTTTCCAAGAATTATTTTCAGGTCCAGTAATTTACCGGAATCGTTTTTTGTTTTATCGAAAATAACATTTACACTTTGAAGAAATCTTTCTCTTGCTTCATCCAAAGGGAAGACATCATCAATGTGGAGTTTGATTGCATCGCCGCTGCTTTCCGTTTTACCGATGATGAAAACACATTTTTCTTCCTCAAGGTACTGCCCGCATTTTTCATAAACTTTTGAGAACATTAAAGCTTCGCAAGAGCCTGAGAAATCATCCAGTGTAAAAAAAGCCATCTTATTGCCTGCTTTATCTATCTTTGTCTTTAAAGAAGTTACAACACCGCATGCTTTTACCACGTCATTATAATTTTCAAGCTCTTCGGTCTCACCAAGATGAATTGAAGCGAAATTCCGGTAATCAAAATCATATTTGCTTAGAGGATGACCTGTAACATAAAACCCGAGTACTTCCCTTTCTTTTGCAAGCCTGTATTCGGGGGACCAGGGTTTCATATCAGGCAAGACAGGCTCAGAAATCTTTACATTTTCCTGAGCATTTCCGAAAAGGCTACCGGCAGAAGATAACTGTGAATTGCGGACTTTATGCCCCCATTCCAGCGCAGTTTCTATTGAATCAAATAATGTAGCCCTATTTGCACCGCAGGAATCAAAAGCGCCGGATAAAACCAATCCTTCAAGAGAACGTTTATTAACGATATGGCTGTCGACATTTGCACAGAAATCAAATATACTGGTAAAATCCCTGCCGAGAGCGCTGCGGCTCTTTATCATTTCTTCCACAGCAGCAACGCCGACATTCTTTATTGCAGACATACCAAAACGGATTTTTCCTTCCTCAACATTGAAAGCGACAGTGGGGCTATTAATATCCGGCGGCAGAACTTCAATTTTAAGCTTGCGGCAGTCCTCAAGAAAATTAGCGACTTTATTAGCATTGCCGAATTCGTTAGTCAGGTTGGCAGCTAAAAATTCAGCAGTGTAGTAAGCTTTTAAATAAGCCGTCTGGTAAGCGACAAAACTGTAAGCAACCGAATGACTTTTATTAAAGCCGTAATTGGCGAACTTATCAATTGCATCAAATATTTCAACGGCTACTTTTTGAGTAATACCTTTTTGAACAGCGCCTTTAATGAATTTCTCCTTTTGTTCAGCCATTGCCTTAAGGTCTTTTTTACCCATTGCCCTTCTTAAATTATCCGCTTCGGTTAAACTCATTCCACCGACTATGTTGGCAATTTGTATTACCTGCTCCTGATAAACAATAATTCCGTAAGTTTCTTTCAAAATAGGCTCAAGAATAAGATGAAGGTATTCGACCTTTTTAGCGCCGCACTTCCTGTCAATAAAATCGTCAATAAATTCCATAGGACCGGGCCTGTAGAGAGCGTTCATTGCGGAAAGATCATTTAAGCAGGTGGGTTTTAATTTTTTCAGGTATTCTCTCATCGGGCTTGATTCAAATTGGAAGACGCCGGTGGTCTGCCCTTTTGCAAAAAGCTGGAATGTTTTTTCATCATCAAGAGGAATTTCATCTATATCAATTTCAACCCCGTAATTTTTCTTCACAAGGCTCAAAGTATCCCTGATAATTGTCAAAGTACGCAGACCAAGGAAGTCCATTTTTAATAAACCCGCGCTCTCAATATCCTTCATATTAAATTGAGTTACCAATTCATTTTGATTCACCGCAGTTGCAAGCGGGACGTAATTACTTACATCATCAGGGGTAATAACAACACCGGCTGCATGCTTTGAAGAATTCCGGTTCATTCCTTCCAGTACTTTGGCATATTTTATAAGATTTTGAATTTCAGGTTCTTCCGAATCTTTTACCCATTTTAATTCAGGCACTTCTTTAAGCGCCTGTTCGATAGTATAAACTTTACCGAATTTTGAAGGGATGTATTTTGTAATTTTGTTAACCGTGGGAATAGGAATCTTAAGCACACGGGCAACATCTCTTAATACAGCTTTAGAAGACAACCTGTTGAATGTAATAATCTGGCTGACACAATTAGACCCATATTTTTGCCGGACGTACTCAATCACATCGCCGCGTTTGTCATCGGCAAAATCTACATCAATATCAGGCATAGATTTTCTTGCAGGGTTAAGGAATCTTTCAAAGAGCAGGTTATATTTCAGCGGATTTATATTAGTAATTCCGAGAACAAAAGCAACAAGGCTGCCCGCTGCGCTTCCCCTGCCGGGTCCGACGGGAATATTCATCTTTTTGGACGAGTTAATAAAATCCTGAACAATAAGAAAGTACCCGGCAAAGCCCATTTGTTTTATTGAATTCAGCTCAAAATTAAACCGCTCATTAATTTCAGGAGTAATTTCTTTAAATTTTTTATAAAGTCCCTGGTATGCAAGCAATTCAAAATATTCATCAATAGTTTTAGCAGAAGAATCTTTTGGAATAGGGAAAACGGGAAAGAGGTGCCCGGAAGTGTCCAAGTTTAGATTTATTTTAGAATCTATCTCCAGTGTATTTTCAATTGCGCCCTTATAATTTATAAAGAGTTTTTTCATCTCCCCGGCGGATTTAAAATAAATCTGATCGGTACCATACCTTAACTGCCGATAATCGGTGCCGTTTTTATCCGAAAGAAGAAGCAAAATATTATGAGGGATTGAATGTTCGGGCTCGATGTAATGGCAGTCGTTTGTTGCGACAAGTTTTATTCCAAGTTCTTTAGCAAGTTTGGGCATTCCCTGGAGAACGGCTTTCTCAACTTCCATATTATGATCTTGAATTTCGAGATAAAAATCTTCTTCAAAAATTTCTTTAAATATTTTTGCATTCTCCCGAGCTTTATCATAATCATTATTTACAAGATCGACAGCAATAACACCGCCGGCGCAAGCGGAACTGCAAACCAATCCATCCCTGTAGCGGCGGAGCAGTTCAAGATCAATTCTCGGTTTGTAATAAAATCCTTCGGTATGCCCGAGAGTGGAAAGTTTTGATAAATTTTTATATCCCTGCTCATTCTTAGCAAGAAGGATTAAGTGATTATAATGTTTTGATTTTTTTCTGCCGGTATTCTCATCGCCTTTTCCCCTGTCAAAACGGCTGCCATTGACAACTATATACGCTTCCATTCCGACAATAGGCTTAATTCCCTCTTCCTTAGCTTTTTTATAAAACTCAGCAATTCCAAACATAACGCCATGATCCGTCAATGCGACGGACGGCATATTATTTTTCTTAGCGGCTTGAATAAGGCTGTCGACAGTGCATGCGCCGTCCTGCAAACTGTAATGTGTATGGTTATGTAAGTGAATGAAATCCGACATAATGGCTTTTTACAAAATAATAAGGAAGAATTGAATTTCTTTAATGAATATTACTCAATAAAAAAAAGAAAAAACATATTGACACGAATATTTTTTTTATAGGGGATTAAAATTTCTCTTAAATCACACAAATTATAATAAAAAAAAGGAAACGGATAAAAATAAATTAAGATATGAATAAAAAAGAAAATGCCCGTTATGTGCAAAGTAAAGTTTAAAACAATTCCAAAATTTATAAATGAAGATGAGGAACGTAAGTTTTGGGAAACTCACGATACATGGGAGTATTTTGATTTTGATAAAGGAATTGAAGCGGAATTTCCAAATCTTAAGCCTACAACCGAGCTAATATCATTAAGGCTGCCTAAGTCAGTATTGTCGGACATAAAACGAATTGCTACAAAAAATGGTATACCTTACCAGTCTTTAATAAAAATGCTTCTTGCAGATAAAGTTAATGAAATTCTTACCGATAAAAGCCAACAAATTAGAAAGCTATGATTTTAAGATTGTATTTTTCAGTATTAGCTTATTAGATTCAGTTTTTATTGAAGAATCTCACAATTAACAATTCATTTTTGCCCGGTATGCCCGAAACCGCCTTCTCCCCTATTACTGTCATTAAGATCATTGGATTCAATAAAATCGGCAGAATAATATTTTGTAAGGATTAATTGTGCAATTCTATCGCCCCGTGAAATTACAAATTTTTCTTTACCGAAGTTCATCATAATAATTTTTATCTCACCGCGGTAATCGGAATCAATAGTTCCCGGGGAATTGAGCAATCCTATCCCGTTCTTCATAGCCAGTCCGCTTCTTGGGCGCACCTGGATTTCATACCCTTCGGGTATTTCCACAGAAAGATTTGTTGGCACAAGTAATACTTCGCCCGGATTAATAAACATATCTTCAGCTACAGCGGCTCTAATATCCATACCGGAACTCCCTTCCGTTGAATATAACGGAAGGGGTATATCATTAAATTCAGGATTTAATCTTTTAATTTTTACAGAAATTTTTTCAACCATTTAAAACTTCCCGGGATAATTATTTTTTAGCGCTTTGGCGGGATAATCTTTTCTTCAAAAAGATAAATTCTTCCCTGCCTATGTTAAATACAAAAAGGAGGATTACAAATAAAAGCAACATTAAAAATTTATTGGTCAGGGTTAAAAAGCCGTTAAGCTGCTGAATATAATAAATAAACGCTACTATAAATATCGAAAGGAATATTTTTGCAAGTTTAGCATATTCATAATTTATTTTATAAAATCTTTGGGTAACAAAGAAATAAATAACAGCCATAACAAAGTATGCGGCAAGAGTAGCAAGGGCTGCTCCCATAATTCCCATAACAGGTATCAGCAAAAAATTAGTTCCAATATTTACCGCTGCTCCTATACCCGTAATTACAGGGACGTAAATACTTTTTTCTTTTATAAAAATTCCGACAGTGAATACAGTATAAATGCCGAGGAACATATATCCAAATAGTACAACGGGAACAATATTTAACCCGCTGAGATATGCGGCGCCTATAATTGTTCGGTTTGCGAAATGGATTTTAGCAAGGTCTTCAATAAACAATGAAAGAATGACCAAAATAAAACCTGCGGTAATTGTAAAATAAGTTAAGACTTTGGCGAACATTTCCTTAGCATTTTTATCTTCGGCATTCTGAAGGAAGAAAGGCTGCCAGGCATATTGAAACATATTTACAAACAGCATCATAAATATACCCAGCTTGTAATTAGCGCTATATAGACCACTAGTGCTTAAATCAGTTAAATGCGTAAGAATAGGTCTGTCTATACTTTGAATCATCATTGCAGCCAGACCGGCGGGGAAATACGGCAGTCCGAATTTCAATAATCTCTTTAATAAATCATAATGGGTTTTAAATCTCAAGTTAACTGCGACCGTAGGAACAAGCAGAATAAAACAAGTCAGCGAAGCAATAATATTACTGATAAATATTGCTTCCACTCCCATTTTTAATTTGGATATTAAATAAACATTAAGAATTACATTTGTAATAATATTAATAAGCTTAAATGCCGCAAATTTTTTAGCTTTATGCTCAAGCCGTAATGTTAAAAACGGGATAACACAAATGGAATCAATAAAGAGAATTCCTATCACATATTTCATCAGGTAAGAATATTGCGAGGATATATCCAGCAGGGAATAAACGGGAGATTGGAATAGAAATATTATCCCGCTAATTATGATTCCGACAAAGAAGACAAATAAATAAGGAGTGGAAAAGTTATCTTTTTTATCCCCGATTACAGGCTTTGAAGCAAACTTTAAGTAAGCCGCATCCATTCCGTAAATAAAGACAACACTGAAAATCCCGATAAATGCGTAGAAATTAGTAAATATACCAAAATCGGATCTGCCGAAGACATGAGTATAATATGGAGTTAAAATAAATGTAAGAAATCTGCCGATTATGGTGCTTATACCATAAACCCCGGTATCTTTAGTAAGTTGTTTTAATTTATCAAACATCATTTTTATATCAGAATTTAAATCCGGACATATTTCACGGGTAAAACGGATAAAAGAAGGCATCCCATAAATGCCCTGCACAGCGCCCGCTTGAAATATTACCTTGTTTTCATTTCGAAAGAAATATCAAGCGCTTTAACACTATGTGTAAGAGCTCCGACGGAAATAAAGTCCACACCTGTTTCGGCAATTTCTTTAACGTTATTCAGATCAATTCCGCCGGAAGCTTCAGTTAAACATTTCCCATTGATTAATTTTACCGCATTTTTCATTTCACCAAGTTGAAAATTATCCAGCATTATAAAATCGGGTGAACAATATAATGCCTCTTTTAGCTCTTCAATATTAGTAACCTCTACCTCAATCCGGGATGAAATATTTTTTTGTAATTTAAATTCTTTACATGCCTGCACGGCTTTTGTAATTGAACCCGCGACTGCAATATGATTATCTTTTATCAAGAACATATCATATAAGCCGATCCGGTGATTTGTACCGCCGCCTATATTCACGGCAAGTTTGTCAATTTCTCTTAAACCGGGCACAGTTTTGCGGGTATCTAAAATTTTTGCTTTAGTGTGTTTTATTTTTTCTACAAATATACCGGTAATAGTTGCAATGCCGCTCATCCTTTGCAAAAAATTAAGCGCAGTCCGCTCTAGTGAAAGCATAGATGCGGCTTTGCCTGTAACCCTGGCGGCAACTTGACCATAATTTACATGGCAGCCGTCTTCAATGCATTTAACAAATATTAAATCCGGATCGGCGACTTTAAAAAGGACATCTAAAATTTCCAGACCTGCAATAATTCCGTTCTGTTTTATAAAGAATTCTCCGGTACCGGGAAGCAGGTTGGAAACAACGGCTAAAGTGGTTATATCCCCCCCGCCAATATCCTCAGCAAGCGCATTTTTTATAATTTTTTCCAAATTGGGAATATTCATTTTAATAAAAACAATTAATGTTGATAAAAAGGTTTCACAATATCAATAAAGAAGGCAGGCGGTCTTGAAGGTTTCTTATTGTATTCTTTTATAAACACATGCCCGGTAAAGCCTTCGGCTACAAGCGCGTTATTTTCTTTTCTATAAATTTTATAATCTATATGTATTTTGAACAACGGATATTCGTTCATAAAAGATTCGACAATTAAAATATCGTCATAAAAGGCGGGATTTAAAAACTTAACATAAGTTTCAAGCACGGGTAGTTGATAGCCTTTGTTTTCAATAAGGCTATAAGCAAGCCCAATCTCCCTAAGCATTTCGGTTCTTCCGACTTCAAAATACTCAAGATATTTACCGTTATAGACAAAATGCATTTGGTCCGTATCGGCGTAACGAACTCTGATTTCAGTTTTATTAATTATCATTTTCAATAAGTTTAAAAATATGTGAACTAAATTTATTAAAAATCCACATTCTAAGAAGGTGGATTTGAATTGCCACCCACAGCGGGCTAAAAATCGATTCCTTGTTGTTCTTCCTTGTTCTCTTGCTCTTCTTGATATTTTACATATTTTCCTATCTTCTCTTCATCCAAGCCTACTGTATCTACACGATAACCTCTTAACCAAAAATGATTTCCACAATATGGCTTTTTCTTTAATTTCCCATAGCTCTTGAATATCTTTATTGCTGTCTTTCCATTCTATATTCCCATTGCTCCGTATATTGATATTTTTGGCGGTTCGCTTATTATTAAATATTTATGATCTATGGCAAGCCGGGCTTCTTAAATATTTTCTTCAGACCTGGAAATTCTATAATTAATTAATTCTTCTTTATTGAGAGGCATAAAAAATCCCCTCATTTTTACATTTAAAATAAATGGGGAGGATGCATCTATTATTTGATTTAGAATAACGAAATAAGGATCAATCAGCATTTCAAACTCAGATTCATATTCATAAAGAATATGCTTTATTTATCTTTTGCACTTCCAATTAAAATCTCTATCAAATACAAATAAAAGATCATAATCCGGATAATGAGTGTAATTTCCCTTAACCCTGGAACATAAGGAATATATACCTTTAAATTCTTTATACTTTTCTGTTAGAAATTTGGAAACCCGGGCAATAAGAACATCAATATTTTTTTAATCATTATCTTAACACTAAAGTCAAAAACGGATTAATAAATTATAATATATTTTATTCTATAAAAGCGCCCATTTTACCGAATTTTTCAAGGCGGGAATCAATTAATTTTTCGGGTTTAATTTTTACGAGTTGTTGAAGTTCTTCAATCAGAATAGTTTTCAATATTTTTGCAGCTTCCTGATGATCTTTATGAGCGCCGCCAAGGGGTTCCGGCACAATCCTGTCTATTATTTTTTGTTCAAGCAAATCCGGGGCAGTAAGTTTTAAAGCTTCAGCCGCCTGCTCTTTAAAATCCCAGCTTCTCCAAAGAATACTTGAACAGGATTCCGGGCTAATAACAGAATACCAGCAATTTTCAAGCATAAGAATTCTATCCCCGACACCGATACCTAAAGCGCCGCCGCTAGCGCCTTCACCGATTACAACAACGATAATTGGAACTTTCAAACGGCTCATTTCAAACAGATTTTTTGCAATAGCTTCAGCCTGCCCTCTTTCTTCAGCTTCAAGCCCGGGGTATGCACCCGGTGTGTCAATCATTGTAATAACAGGCTTACCAAACTTTTCGGCAAGTTTCATAAGACGCATGGCTTTCCTGTAGCCTTCGGGATTGGGCATACCGAAATTTCTATAAACATTAGTCTTTGTATCTCTTCCCTTTTGGTGACCAATTATCATCACTTTATACCCATCCAACTGGGCGAAACCGCCGACAATTGCCTTATCATCTTTAAAACTTCTATCGCCATGAAGTTCCAAAAAATTGCTCGTCATTAAATAAATATAATCTAAAGTATAAGGACGATCGGGATGACGAGCTAACTGCACACGCTGCCAGCGTGTAAGGCTTTTATAAATTCCTTCCTTCAAATCTCTGACCTTTTCTTCGATTTTAATGATTTCGCTTTCAATATCAACTTTATTTGAAAGTCTTTTCATCTCCTCAAGCTTAGCTTCAAGTTCAATTATAGGTTTTTCAAATTCCAGAACAGTTCTTGCCATATTATAATCGACTAATCCACATTTTATTTAATGTTTTACCTAATATCTCCAGGTCAAGCCAAATATTTTGATTTTTTGCATAGAAAATATCAAGTTTATTTTTATCTACGCCTTCATTATTTTCAATATACCATAGACCTGTCAAACCTATTTTCCCAAGGAAAAGATCCCTTTCCTTTTCAATTGTCTCCGGTCCGACAAAACTTAATTTTCCTTTGAAAACATACGGCACATTTAATATAAGTTTCCTGAAGTCCGTTTGTTTTTTACTCATCTTGACTATTAAATATATGAAAGGATAAATACAAAACAAAACAACAGATGCAAGAACAAAATCAAACAGAGATTTAATGAATTTTAATAACGGCTTAGTTATATTATAATTTATTTCAATTAATGGCATATCTTCCAGCATTGAAACCGATGTTTTACCTACTATAAAATCAAGGTTATTCCCCACAAGTTTGAATTCAACATTTTCATCCTGGCATAAAGAAACGATAGACATCATCCGGTCATAAGAAAGATCTTCATTAGAAAAAATTACTTCCTGAATTTTCTGTTCATTTATAACTTTTTTTATATTGTCAATTGTGCCGATGACTTCAAAACCCTCATTCTTAAATCCCAGGTCCTTATTTGAAAAGCCTATTAATCCGGTTATATAGTGAAGATCTGTCGGTTTATCTCTTAATTTTTTAGCCAGATTTACAGCATGGGAATTTATACCGACAATTAAAGTTCTATGGCTGGTAAATTCACTCTCATCCAAGCCGATTTTAAAAATCATTTTGAAAAAAATGCGCCAAAAGGGCAGGAAGAAGAGCAGTATAAAATAAGTAAGAAGAACGGAAGCCCTGCTGTAAGCATATTGTTTAAAGAAAAAGGTTAAGGAAGAAAGTAAAAAGAAACTAATGCAAACCGCCAAAATTGTTCTTAGAATTGAAAGAGAATCTCTTCTATAAACACGCGATAAACCCGATATTATTAAATGCAGCAAAGCAGGTATTGAAAAGATGATAGGGTAGATACTAAGCGGGAAACCCTGCCAGTGTCCGATTTTTTCATAAATTTTAGTAGCAATCAGAAGCGCACAATTAAAAAAAATGAAATCCATAAGGATGGACAATAAGATAATCTTACGGCGTCCAAGGAAAGCAAATAATTTTCTCAGCGCTATAGCAGAATGAAGAATAGCTTCGACAAGAAATGAACTGGACAGATGTTTCTTAACAAAAAGATTCATCGCTTCATAAAAGATTTTTGTTTCATCAATACTGCTTCTTTTTGTGCTTTCTCCTTTATAATGGATGATTTGAGTTGAATGGACGTAAAAAACTTTGTACCCGGATTTTTGGACTCTATAACACAAATCAAGGTCTTCGCCATACATAAAGAACTGTTCATCCAGCCCGCCGATTTTTTCATAGACTTCTCTTCTCATCATCATGAAAGAACCAGAGACAGCATCGACCTCGTAAGATTGATTTTCATCAAGATACGACAAGTTATAACGTGCAAAAATTCTACTATCAGGGAAAAAAGAACTAAGCCCGGTAACTTTACAGAAAGAAGTCCAAGGTCCGGGGAAACTTCTTCTGCAGGCGAGTTGAAGAGAACCATCGGGATTAAGGATTTTACAACCGGCTAAACCAGCCTCCGGAGTAGATCTGAAAAAATCAATCATATTTCGAAAAGTATCTTCCCTCACCAAGGTGTCCGGATTCAATAAAAGCAAATATTCGCCTTTAGCAAATTTAAGCCCCTGATTATTTGCCTTACTAAATCCCCGGTTAACCGAATTAACAATAAGCTTTACTTCGGGAAATTTTTCTTTAATAAATTCTGCGCTGCCGTCATCCGAAGCATTATCGATAATAATAACTTCATATTGAATTCCCTCAGAAGCTTTAACAATAGAATGCAATAAATTTTGAATAAATTCTTTTACATTATAATTAACTATGATGATAGATAAGTCCAAAACAATACCCGGTTATGAATTACCCAGAATGCTTTTTAAGCGAAGTTTCCAAACCATAAAAACGGCTTCACGCACAATTTTTTTTGACATTTTTGACTGACCCAAAGTCCTGTCGACAAAAATGATTGGTATTTCACCAATTTTAAAGCCTTTACGACTAACCTTATAAGTAACTTCAATTTGAAATGCATAGCCGTTAGATTTAACATCATTAAAATCGATAGCTTCAAGAACTTTACGGCGGAAGCATTTAAATCCACCGGTGGCATCCATTATCGGCAAGCCGGTAATAATCCGGGTATAAATATTTGCAAAATAACTTAAGAGCAATCTTCTCATAGGCCAATTAATAACATTTACACCGTTAATATATCTACTGCCTAAAACAAGATCGTAATCTTTTGCAGCTTTTAAGAAATTAGGAATTTCTTTCGGATCGTGAGAATAATCGGCATCCATTTCAAATATGTATTCGTAATCATTTTTAAGAGCAAATTTAAATCCATCGGTATAGGCTGTACCGAGACCCATTTTATTTTCCCGAATAATTAATTTAACTCTTTTATTTGATTCAGCCAGCTCACGAATAAATGCACCGGTACCATCCGGAGAATTATCATCTACTACTAAGATATCAAGATTATTATATCTCCCCAGTAAATCAGGGATAATTAATTTTATGTTTTCAAGTTCATTATAGGTCGGCATTATAATGAGGCATTTTTCATTCATACAAGCATATTCATTGTTATTGATTAATTATTATTACAAAATTTTTATTCATAATGCCCTTTACCGAGGAGCATCACAAAAACAGTACGGAACAAAATCTTAAAGTCCATTCTTAAAGACATATTTTCAATATAAAATAAGTCATACCTTAATTTAATTTTAACGTCTTCAATGGTTTCATCATATTTATGTTTAACTTGCGCCCAGCCGGTAATACCCGGACGGACTTTTAATCTCCGTTTATAGTATGGGATCTCCTTAGAGAGCATATCAACAAAATAGGGTCTTTCCGGACGCGGACCGACGATGCTCATTTCGCCTTTTAAAACATTTATTATCTGAGGAATTTCATCAATGCGTGTTCTTCGAATGAATTTACCTATTTTGGTAATTCTGGGATCATCTTTTTGGGACCAAACAGGACCCGTATGTTTTTCGGCATCTTTTCTCATTGAACGAAATTTAATAATTTTAAATACATTTCCATTTATTCCACATCTATCCTGGCGGTAGAAAACATTTCCATCACTTTCAAGCTTAATCAGAATTGTAGTAATTAATAAAACCGGTGAAGTCATTAACAAAAAAACCAATGATACACTAATATCAATCAGGCGTTTTAATTTCTTTTCCCACTCAGGCATTAACTGGGGCATAATGTCGATTAGCGGAATACCGTAGATTTGTGAAGTCCTAGCCTGCCCGCTTAAAATTTCATAAAGGTCGGGGACTATTTTTAGCCCGATATTTTTGGTTTCGCATTTTGCAATTATTTCCACTAAAGCATCTTTATCTTTTTGTTCCAAGGCGATAATTACTTCTTTGGCATTAAAGCGTTCTACTATTTCCTGCAAGTCATCAATTATTCCGACAGTTTTAACGCCCTTGTACTCAGAATCACCACTGCTATTATGGGCTTTAATATAGCCGACGACATCCAGACCTAAAGCAGGATGCAGCTTTAATTGATTCTGCACATCATTAGCATTCTCATTAAACCCAACAATTAGAGCGTTTTTTCTTCCGAATCCCTTAATTAATAAATTCCTCTGGAAACTGCGGACAAACAGCCTTCCGGTTCCAGTTAAGCATAAGAACAGCCCCCAGTAAATAAAAATCAAAATTCTGGTGGTTGATCCCGCCCCATTTAAGTAATCATCTATTAATATAAGAAAAAATAAGATAAATATTCCTACAAATGACGCTTTGAAGAGCAAAGATATTTCATCTAATCTGGAAGATGCAAACCAAGTACGGTACATCCCGACAAAAGTAAAAATAACAAGCCAATACAAATAAATTACCAGCATGGGAATTACGAATTCAGGCAAAGCAAGAAGCGTAAACCACCTGGAGTTGACTCTCAATTGATAATAAATAATCCAGGCAAGATTTATGCTGATAAAATCAATTGTCAGTATTAATAATTTTTCAAACTTTTTATTCAAACGGTTAATTATTTATTAAAGAAATACTTATTATAATTTAGATATCAAGATAATTTTCCTTTGCCGGATACCTTTAAGATTTCCTGTGCCAGATAAGATTCAAACCCGGAAACGACATTTTTCCAACTTAAAATATTTCTAATTACTTTTTTCCCTTCTTCCAGTAACTCTTCACGAATTTTAGGATTTTTCAATATGGTAACAACCTGCCCGGCAAAACTATCCTCATCATCGGCAACGGAAATAAATTTATAAAGTTCCTTTGGTAATCCGTTTACGGCAAATGGCGTACCGACAACGGGGACTCCAAGAGCAATAGATTCAATCACTTTGTTTAAAGTACCGGCGCCAAACCTCATGGGAGCGACATTTACTGCGCTTTTCAGATATTCTAACTTTATATCCGGTACAAAACCGGTTACAAAAATATTTTTTGATGCGAGGTTCCTAATTTTTAACGGCGGCTTTTGACCCACAATATAAAACTCGGCATCAGGAATTTCTCTTAATATTTTCGGGAAAATTACCTCTGCGAAATAAATCGCCGCATCATAATTGGCAAAATACGGCATATTCCCTGTAAAAATAATCCTGTTTATTTGGCACTTAATTTTCTCAGGCTGAAAATAGTCTATATCAATTCCATTATTAAGAATACGTATGTCTATATTTAGCCCGCTATCTATCAAATATTTCTTATCGACTTCAGAACAAATAAAAAGCGCATGAAATTTTTCTGCAATTTTCTCATAATTTACTACACGCTTTTGCTCAACTTTTATTAAAAATTTTATTAGCGGATTCTTTTGGACTTCAGCAAATCTTTTCAGATACAAAGACACCGCATCGGTAAAATCCAATATATTTAACGGCTTGCCGTTTTCCATGGATTTATGAAAATACTGAGCGCTTCTGATAAGATGATAATACACAACATCAAATTCCCCGCTGCTACAGAGTTCGGCAACTTTCCTATTCATTTTAGCAGATTTGTACCAGGCAGCCTGAAAAGGTAATCTGCTGAAAATTGCAATAGCAGTATTTATGATTGACTCAAAAATCGAAAGTTTTATTGTTTTAACTTTAATTCCGAATTTATCAAAATTTGCTAAATCATTAAGTTGATTTGTACTTCGCAAAAAAGTCAGAATGGTAACTGAATTGTTCTCAGAAAGGTTTTTAGCGAGATTGTAAATTTTAAGCTTATCGCCGCGAAAAGGTGGATAAGGTATGCGTGGTGTAATTATTAAAATATTCAATATAATTTATTTATAAAGCTTTATTCGGTATAAATCGGGAGAAAGATACCGCCGCATAAAATCCACTGGAATTATCTTTATTCCCAATTAACTTATTAGAGAACACATTTAACGGATTTAAGCGGTAAATATAATTAAAATAGGAATAGAATGATAAATTTTTTATTTTTCACAACAATTTTATATACGGTATAAAGGGGATAAATATTTAGTAAAAAAAGAGGTGATGATGCAGGTTCATTCGGATTGTATTTTTTTTAAAGGTGACATCCCATGCCGCCCGCATAAACAGCATGGCTATCATTGTGAGGACTGTCCGGAATACACAGAAATAACAGATAAAATCCTTATAATTAAACTTGGCGCAATAGGTGATGTAATCAGGACCACACCTCTTTTAAGGAAAATAAGGAAAGACTTTCCAAAAGCCTATATTACCTGGTTAACTTATTCGCCCGATATATTTCCGATTGGCAATTCAGATTCAAACAAACCCTGGATAAACAGGATATTAAGCGCTACCCCGGAAAATATTGAATTATTAAAACAAATCAATTTTGATTGGCTAATAAACCTTGATAAAGACGCGTTAGCTATTTCATTAGCAAATACAGTAAAAGCAAAAAGGAAATCCGGCTTTACAATAGACGAATTCGGGCATGCAAAACCGATGGTCACAAAAGCCGAGGAACAAAAATGGTTAACCGGGTTATTTGATGATGTTAATAAACAAAATACAAAGCACTATGTTCAGGAAATTTTTGAAATGTGCGGTTTTCAGTTTGATAATGAAGAATATGTTTTAGAAGTTGAAAGATCGGAACAAGCCTGGATAATTGATAAAACTAAAAAAGTAATAGGATTAAATACAGGATGCGGCGGCAGATGGACATCAAGATTATGGCTGACTGAATACTGGATTAAGCTTGCAAAAGATTTATTATCTGCCGGATATGAAGTAATACTTCTTGGCGGAGAGCAGGAAGACTTGAAGAATAAATTGATTCAAAAAGAAAGCGGCGCTAAATATTTTGGTTTTTACACGTTAAAAGTTTTTATGGATTTACTCAACCGGTGCGATACGATAGTAACAGCGGTTACAATGGCGATGCATCTTGCCGTAGGATTGAAGAAAAATCTTATCTTGTTTAATAACATATTCAACCGAAATGAGTTTTACTTATACAACAGAGGAGAGATACTAGAGCCTGATTTTGACTGCGATTGTTATTTTACCCCCGTTTGCCCGAATAATTGCATGCAGTATTTGAAGCCGGAGAAAGTACTTAAAACATTAATGCAACATTATTAAGAAATGAGTAGCAGTATTCAATTAAATACTCTATGTTTATCATTCCTGAAGTATTTGATTGAATAGATTAACATGCTCAATAACCAGTTTTTTTTGATTAAATCTTTTTGCTCCAATTAAAGATTTCCTGCAATAATCATTATAAAGCACTTTGTCTCCAAGTAAGTTTAATATACTATAAACAAATCCATTTGTATCATTCGGATCATGCATAATTCCATAAGTATTTACAATTTCCGGTAATGAAGATGTGTTAGATGTTAAAACAGGAATTCCCGATTGCATTGCTTCCAATACAGGTAAACCAAATCCCTCATAAAAAGATGGGAAAATAAAAAACTTAGCCATATTGTATAAAAAAGGTAAGTCCTCATCATCCACATAATTAAGGCACAATAGGTTGTTCCTACATTTATCAATATTTTTTTTAATTTCTTTAAAACCAAAACCAGACTTTCCGATAAGGACAAAACTAATCTCAATATTTTTTGCTTTACAAATATCTGCTGCGTTCAGAATGATATTTATATTTTTCCTATTTTCTATTAGACCAACATATAAAATATAATTTTGAGGAAGCAAATATTTCCTTTTATAATATTCGCAATCTATTTCACTTAATGGACGAAACTTAAATCTTAAATCTGCTGCTCCATAAATAACTTTTATTCTTTCATTTTTTAGGTTAAAATATTTGATAATATCTCTCTTTGAAGATTCTGATATAGTAATAATTCTATCTGCGGAACTAATTGATTTTTTCAACAATAAATTCAAATAATTTCTATAATAAATTGAATAATAATTTTTATTAATTCTGAACATTACATCATGAATCGTTATTATTTTTTTAATTCCGAAAGAATTATACAAGGGGCATAGATTATTGGGAGAAAAGAAAAGATCAAATTTGTTTTTCTCCAGGTATTTACTTAAAATAAAATTAAGCCAGAACGGGGAGTATAATTTGGTGCGAAACTTGAACTTATCAAGTATTATATTTTGATAAAAATTTTTATTATAATTTAGTAGTGGAATAGTTGAAAATAAGAAATATTGGTTTTTAAAATCTATTTGCGGGATAGCGGGCTGCTGCACGCCCTGCTGGGCATCCCCTCG
>CAZUCY010000058.1:0-20898 GCA_964618785.1 uncultured Ignavibacteriaceae bacterium
AAAGAATCGGTTGATAAAGTATCTGATTTAGGTCTTGTTAAAGCATATAGCGAGTCTTGCTTTGCTTTATTTATCCTAACTATCTCATTTTTATAAAATGTCAGCTTTAATAAGACATTAGCAGCATAAATAGAGCGCGGATATTCTTTAGTTAATGTATCATAAATAACAGCCGCAGAATCATTCATATTTTTATTTTCAAGCATCCATCCAATAGCAAACAATGCTTTTGCAGCAAAGGGGGATTTAGGATGAGTTAAATATATTTTATACATATTGGTAATGGACGAATCATAATTAGAGTTCGTCATCAACGATTCAGCTTTTAAATATAATGCTTTTGCCGGATCGTACTCCATATTTAATAACGGTTTATTAAGTTTTATTGCTGCTGCATTAACTATGTCCTCATCTTTATATTTATCATATACGACATTAAAAATACTGTCAGCTTTTAAGGTATCATTAACCGCCATATAATAATTACCTAATGCAAATACTACCCTTCCTTCAAAAGGAGAGACTGGGTTATTTAACATTATATCAGAGTAATATTTATAAGCCGAATCTGGAATATTGAATTCAAATAATAACAAATTTCCCAATTCAAATTCTGATTTTACAAGTTCATTCGTAAGAGTATCGATAGAAGTTTTTGGTCTTACCGGCGGTTTAGATTGAGATTTTAACTGATTCCATTGTGATAACAATTGCGATGACTGTGATTGTTGCCGCCCGGTCATTTGCTGCTGTTGCCCGGTTAATTGTTGTTGTCCTGGCTGCTGTTGTTGTGACCCTTGAGGTAGTTGCTCGGTTTGTTGCTGTCCCAGCTGTTGCGACCCCATCTGCTGTAATTGTTGCTGAATATTAGTCTGAGTATTAGATGTACTGCTTATTCTATTATCTTTGTTTTTTAAAGAATCAGCTCTTGCAGCTTTCATCTTTTTCTCAAGACTGGTATAATACTCAATTGAATCTTTAATAAATACAGTTGAATCGAGAGCATAACTCAATTGTTTAGAATTATCCCGAACCTTCAAATAAAGTATTTCATATTTTCTCAACCGATCTGAAGATGAAGTGGCTAAATTTATATAATCTGACGGAGCAGTCGAAGAAAATACTCTGTTAAAGAAATAAGCAGCGGTATCAAAGTTTCTATAGCTATCTAAAAATATTTTTCCTAATTCATAAGCCGATTTACCCGCACTAGGCGATTTTGAAAATGACGTATCAACATACAGAAACCGGTCTACCGCTTTATCAATATTATTCATTTTAAGATACGTCTCACCTCTTTCAAAATCAATCTGGTCTAAAACGTCGGCATACTTTTGCTGTTGACTAAGTTGATTAAAAATTTCCAATGCTTTATCATATTCCCCGATATCCCTAAGTACCTTTCCCTGTTCAATAAGAGAACTAAATTTAAGATTATATGTCGGAGAATAATCGGATACCTTTTTAAAATAAACAATAGCATCATTATATTCATTTAATTTATTATATAATTTACCAATTTCAAATGCAACTTCAGCATTAAGCACATTATTTTTAGAAATGGTTAAAAAGCCCTTAGCTAAATCGATAGAAGTGCTGAAATCTTTTTTAAATATTTGGTACCTGATTTCTTCAATGTAAGTATTCTGAGCTATTTCCCTTTCATTCTGTTTTATTGCTTCTTCCCTAGTATCTTTTAAAGTAATTAGTCCATTATCAAAATCTTTAAGCCTCATTTGTGTTTTACCAATCCAAAAGCGCGTTTCTAGAACAAGGCTGCTTTTAGGTTGTGTTGCTATTAATTCTTCAAACTTTCGCAACGCTTTTCTGTATTCACCCTGATAATAAAAGCTTTTACCGATCATAAAGAGTGAATTATCAATATAAATGCTTTCCGCATGAAATTGAAGAATTTGAGAGCATTTTTCTTCAACTTTCACTAACGATGCACTAGAAGTGGATGAGATGGAAGAATCTTTTTCCGAAAAAATGTCGTTTTTTTGATTATTAATATCTTTTTCAGCCTGATTAAATAAATCGCAGGCATCATAATATATATTAAAATAAGTAGTAAAATTTGCCCATACTCCGCAATTACATAATGATAAACTTAAAATAATTAGGAAAAAGGACCACCTCAAAAACGAATAAAAATTATTTTGCATAAAATAATTTATTAAAGATTGAAGAAAATTGAAAGGTAAAATATTTTACAGCGCTTCTTTACCTGATTCATCAGTTCTAATCCTAATAACATCTTTAATATCATAAACAAATATCTTTCCATCTCCGACCTGCCCTGTTTTTGCTGTTCGGGATATCGCATCAATTACATTATCAACTTTATTATCCTCTATGACAACTTCAATTTTTATTTTAGGTACAAACTCAATTCTGTATTCACTGCCGCGGTAAGTTTCCGTATGACCTTTTTGGCGGCCGTATCCTCTTACTTCAGAAATTGTCAATCCATGCACGCCTTCTTCAACGAGCGCCTCTCTAACATCATCAAGTTTAAAAGGCCGAATAATTGCCTCAATTTTCTTCATAGACTCTTTCTAATTATTTACCATGACAATTTTTGTATTTTTTACCGCTTCCGCAAGGACATGGATCATTTCTACCTATTTTTTCAGCAACTTGAACAGGAGCAGCTTTTAGCTGTTCATTATCATCTCCGGAAGCCCTGGTATTTGACGTTAGTCCAATATTACCTGCATTCTGTTTAATAGCTTTAATTCTGCCGATTGACTGGCGTTTCCTCTTCGTTTGTACTTCTTCGGGAGCCTGCGGAAAGAATTTAAAACAGAAAGAAACAACTTCATTTCTAATTTGTATTAATAATTCGGCAAAAAGTTTGAAAGCTTCGACCTTATATTCAACCAAAGGATCTTTTTGACCATAAGCCCGTAAACCAATACCTTCTTTAAGATCATCCATTTCTCTAAGATGCTCTTTCCATTTATGATCTATTACACTTAACATCGCATAACGCTCAAGTCTTGCCATCATCTCAGAACCGAGCATATCTTCCTTCTTTTTATAAAAAATCTTTGCAGCTTCAACAATTCTTCCCACTATTCCGGCTTGACCAAGCTTTTCAAATTCAACCGCCTCAAGGGGGAATTCAACTATAAGATCAAGCATTATTTGTTGCTTAATATTATCGGGCAAAATATCATCAAAGTTTTGTTCAACAATTTCTGAGACAGATTCTTCAAGTAATTCAAATATTTCACCCTTTAATCTGTCGCCCTGCAAAGCACGCTGTCTTCTTGTATAAATAACTTCGCGCTGTTGATTCATAGTATCGTCATATTCAAGTAGTCTTTTTCTTATTGAAAAATTATTTTCTTCAACTTTTTTCTGTGCACGTTCAACGGATCTTGTAATAAGAGGATGTTCAATAACTTCACCCTCTTTAATACCCATACGCTGCATAACCGAAGATATTCTTTCACTTCCGAATAATCTCATCAAATCATCATCCAACGAAAGAAAGAACTTGGAAGTACCGGGGTCACCCTGCCGTCCCGAACGTCCTCTTAACTGTCTGTCAATACGCCTTGACTCATGCCGTTCAGTACCTAAGATAAACAAACCTCCCCTATCCCGTACGCCTGCACCAAGTTTAATATCAGTACCACGTCCCGCCATATTGGTAGCAATTGTAACTGCACTTATTTCGCCTGCATGAGCAACAATATCAGCTTCACGCTGATGTTGTTTGGCATTTAATACATTATGCGGAACGCTTTTTCTTTTCAACATTCGGCTTATCGTTTCCGATACTTCAACTGAAGTAGTACCGACCAGAACGGGGCGTCCTTCTTTACGCAAGTGTTCAATCTGATCAATTACTGCATTAAGTTTTTCACGTCTTGTTTTATAGATTGCATCATCTTCATCTTTTCGAACCACATCTTTGTTAGTAGGAACGACAACGACTTCAAGCTTATAAATTTCATAGAACTCTGATTCTTCGGTTTCCGCAGTACCCGTCATTCCTGCAAGCTTCTTATACATTCTGAAATAATTTTGAAGAGTTATAGTAGCTAATGTTTGTGTGTCTTTTTCAACTTTGACATTTTCCTTAGCTTCAATTGCCTGATGCAATCCATCTGAATATCTTCTACCTGGAAGAACACGGCCTGTAAATTCATCGACTATAGCAATTTTCCCATCCTCGGTTATCACATACTCATCATCTTTTTCGAACAGAGTATAGGCTTTCAATAGTTGATGGATTGTATGAATTCTGTCGCTGCTTTCCGAATAACGGTTATAAAGAGAGTCTTTCTTTTTAATCTTTTGTTCTTCAGCTAGAGTTTCATCATGTTCCAATTTACTTATTTCCAGACCGAGATCAGGAATGACGAAGAAATCCTTTTCCATTCCGCTTCCCCTGGCAAGCTCATCTCTACCTTTTTCAGTAAGATCTATAGTATTATTTTTTTCATCAATTGCGAAGTACAACTCATCATCAATAATGTACATGTTTTTAGCTTTTTCACGGAAAAATTCCATTTCGGTAGCCTGGAGAAGCTTTTTGTTAGAAGGTTCGCTTAAAACTTTAGAAAGCTTATTATTCTTGGGTAATCCTCTGTAGGCTCTAAGCAATAAAACACCTGCTTGATTCTGGCTGTCTTTACCATCGCTATTCAACAAGTCTTCGGCATCCTGAACAATCTTTGCGACGAGGTTGGACTGGAGCCTGTAAAGCCTTTCAACTCTTGGTTTCATTTCATCAAATTTCTGGTCATCGGTTTCAACCGGGCCTGAAATAATCAAAGGGGTTCTCGCCTCATCAATTAAAACTGAGTCAACTTCATCGACAATAGCATAATTATGCTTACGTTGTACCTGGAAATCTTTTTCAACAGACATATTGTCTCGTAGATAGTCGAATCCAAATTCATTATTTGTACCATAGGTAATATCGGAATTATAGTACTTTTTCCTTTCTTCAGGATCCATTGTATTAAGAATAACCCCGACAGTTAAACCGTGAAATTTATAGATTTCTCCCATCCATTCGCTATCGCGTAATGCCAGATAATCATTCACGGTAACAAGATGAACGCCTCTTCCGGTTAAAGCATTTAAATAAATAGGAAGCGTAGCCACTAATGTTTTACCTTCACCTGTAGCCATTTCGGCAATTTTACCCTGGTGCAATACGATTCCACCAATTAACTGAACATCATATGGCACCATATCCCATGTGGTTTTATTACCGGCAACAGTCCAACTTTTGCCAACAAGTTTCTGACACGTTAACTTGACAACAGCGAAAGCTTCGGGAAGAATTTCATCTAGAATTTCTTCATATTTAACATCAAGTTCTTCCTCCAGCCCATCAAGCTCGGCATATATAGAATGCATATCAATTTCTTCATTGGATTGAAGTTTAGCCTGAGACTCTTCAACCTTTTGCCGTAATTCTAAAGTGTAATTTTGAATTCTTTCTTTAAATTCCTGTGTCTTTGCCTTGAGTTCGTCGTCAGATAGATCCTTTATCTTTTCGTATTCTTCATTTATTTCATCTACTATAGGCCAAAGCTTTTTCAGATCTTTAGTTTGTTTATCGCCGAAAATCGCTTTGATTAAATTTTTCATTTATAATTACTCTCCATTGGATAAATTGAATTTAAAATTAACCATTGACGTCCTGAAATGCAATTTAAGAAGATTGACACTAAAAACTCAATCGGAATTAAATCCTTTTTTTAAAAATCCGAACTTGTGAAAGATTTCTTCATAAAATAGCAGTTCTATTTAAAATCACTAAATATTAGTGTAAAATTACTTTATTCAAATATTTTTGTTATTGTGATTTTGAAGAAAAATTATAGACTCTCGCAAGAATTTATTAATAAATTAGTCGATCAGACCGCGGGATTTATAGCACCGGACTTGTTTGAAGAAATAATTCGATCATTCGAATCTGAAATATCATCTTATTTTTTTAGTTTCAACTCCGAATCAAATCTACTTAGAATACTTTTAAGCACGTATGATAAGATAACTTTGCTTAGCGAATGCATTAAATACCCTATTTATATTGAAATCCTTGTATCAGTTGCGGTAAATAGTAATTATTTAACCGATATATTAGTAAGGAATCCCGAATATTTTTACTGGGTTGCTAATCCTTCAACTTTAGATTACAAGTTGGACACTCCTAAATTCGCATCATTAGTTACGAACGCTATTTCTTCATTTCAATCTTTTAAATCAAAAGTGAACTCACTAAGAGGGTTAAAAAGGAAAGAGACATTAAGAATTGGTGTTAAAGACATTCTGCACAAAGAAAATTTGATTGAAATAACAGAAGAACTAACCGCGCTTTCAAAAGCTATTGTTGCCCAACTATTTGAATTATGTTATAACGAAATATTAAATAAACATTCGCTAAAAAAGCCTAATAGAAAATTTTGTCTTATCGCTTTAGGTAAACTTGGCGGACATGAATTAAATTACAGTTCCGATATAGATTTAATCATAATGTACGATAAGAACCTACTTTTTACAAAAAGTAAAACTTATAATGAAATTCTTACCGAAGCGACTTACCTCTTTATAGAAAGCGCTTCTTCAATTACAAGTTCAGGTTACGTATACAGAATAGATTTCAGACTGAGACCTGATGGGAAAACATCTCCCTTATGCAGGGAATTAAGAGAATATTTAGATTATTATGAAAGCCGGGGAGAAGATTGGGAACGGCAAATGCTTATAAAAATGGACTTTATAGCTGGGAGCCGTTCTCTATATGAAAGTTTTTCTTCCTATATGCAGCACTTTATTTATCCACTTTCTTTTTCAACATCGCCGTTAGAACAAATTAGAAAATTGAAAGCTGAAATTGAGAAGAAACTTGATGATAAAGAGAATATCAAATTAATTCCGGGCGGCATACGTGATATAGAATTTTCAGCTCAGGCGTTACAACTTTTAAACGGAGGAAGGAATCATTTATTAAGAACACCTAATACTATAGAAGCAATTAAAAATCTTCAATTGGTAAATTTACTTTCCGAATCCGAAGCTAAAAACCTCTTAAGTTCATATATTTTATACCGGCGTATTGAACATTATCTTCAATTGATGAATGATTCTCAAACTCATACCATTCCACAGGAAGGCGAACTGCTGCACCGGCTTTCCTTTTTTTTGGGCTACAAAAATTCCGTCGAATTTAGACATGCCGTTTCGGAAAATAGGAAATCAGTACTGAAAATTTATAATTCTATAATAGGGATTAAATACGGTTCAGGTAAAAAAGATGATAGAATTACAAAAATAAAATTTAGGAATAAAACGAGAGCATTCGACAACCTGCAATTTCTTCTTAAGGGTAAGGGTCTATCAGGACAGAAGCAATTTGATAAAAATTCTACGAATAATTTTCATAAAATTGAACCATCTTTAATAAAGTATCTGGAACATTCTTATGACCCTGATAAAGTACTTCAAAATTTTGTTCGCGTTATAAGAGGCGCGTCATTTCCTTCTATCTGGTACAAGGAATTTGAAAATAATAAATTCTTTAATTTATTTCTTCAGCTATGTGAATTCTCTCAAATGTCAATTGATCTTTTTGCCGAGAATGATGATTTGAGGGAATACTTTTTAACAAAGAAAGTTTTTGAAAACATTTCAATTAAAGATTTTGCTTACGTAAAAGCATCAGAACAGCATTTTACTACTAAAAAGATTTTACTTGCCGAATGCGTACAGTATTCTTCAGGGCTCACTACATCCATCAAAGTTCTCCAGACTTTTAAAAAATATTTTAACCAGGTTATAGCATCAACGGCAGGTAAAATATTAAATCCAGTAATTAACGATTCCGAATATGCAATTGCCGCCTTAGGCAGCCTTGGAGCAGGAGAAATGACTTTTGCATCGGACATTGATTTAATTTTTATTGTTGATAACTTAAACCGTCACCCCGAAATTCAAAATAATTTTCAAACTTTTTTTCTTAAACTAAAAGAGAATTTTAAACCCTTTGGTCTGGATTGCAGGCTCCGTCCCGAGGGGAAGAGCAGTCTGCTTACCTGGGATTTACATAGTTATAAGGATTATATTCTTAAAAGGGCAAAAACATGGGAACTACAAACTTTTTGCAAGCTGAATTTTGTTGCAGGCAATAAAAATATTATCAGCGGGCTGCTCAAAACAATAAAGCTAAAAATAGACTGTTTGGAAGAGAAAAGTCTAAAGCTTGATATATCGGACATGAGAAATAAGCTTACTCCTTATTACAGCACTTCTATGGCAAATAGCTTTAACATTAAGAAAAGCAGCGGCGGAATAACAGATATAGAGTTTATCATTCAATTTATTTTATTATCTAACAAAAAATATTATTCTAAATATAAAGGCAAAAGAGCAGATCAGATTATTTTATCATTGATAAAGTCAGATAACAAGTACCATGAATTAGCTAATTTAAAAGATAATTTTCTATTTCTAAAAGACCTGGAATTAACAAACCAAGTAATTTTCAGCAGCACTTCCTCAACTATTGTTTTAAATGAAGAAAAAATCTCAATTTTATCCAGGAGAATGAATTTTAGCACAGAAGATGAATTCAAAAAATATCTCTCTAAAATTATTAAATTTGACCATTCAATATTCGAAAAATATTTTAAATAGAGTAATGTTAAAGTTTATAAAGAAATTTTATGCCTTCCTGACGGGTTTTATTGTTTTTATTTTTTACCTTTTTACTCTTGCGCCAAGTGTAGTTGAGATAGATTCGGGTGAACTAGCGACAGCACAAGCAAAACTTGGTATAGCACATCCAACAGGATACCCGTTATTTACATTACTCGGTCATTTATTTTATTTGATACCGCTACATTTAAGAAAAATCTACCAATTAAATTTACTTGCTGCCATCTGGTGCAGTCTTGCTGTTATGATTTTTGTTTATACTTCAAAACTAGTTCTTGATAATATAAAAGAATTTGGACCTAAAAAATTATTAATACCGGATAAGCAGAAAATTAAAAATAAAAAGCAAACAGGTAAAGTCAATAGAATTGAAACAAAAAAATATGAAATACCTGAAATAAAAAAATATCTAAGCGCGGTTTTCGGCGGACTAATTCTAGGCTTCAGTAAGACATTTTGGATTAAGGGCACATCTGTCGAGTCATATTCGCTTGAAATATTCCTGTTTAATTTAATAATCTTTTTTTTATTGAAAGCTTATTTATTTAAAGATAACCCGGTTGAATTAAAATTTTTCAATCCGTGGATGCTTTTTGCTCTCTTCCTAGCATTAGGATTTTCCAACCATATGACAACTTTATTCTTAATTCCGGCTGCCGGTTATCTTTACTTTGAGAAATACAGCTTTAATAAAATAAGCTTTCAAAGAATCGGAATAATGTTTATCATATTCATTCCGACATTGATATTATTCTATTCTTATCTACCAATTCGCGCAGAACAAAATCCCATTTTAAATTGGGGTAACCCCAATACATTAGCTAAAATACTGCGGCATGTTGAAGCCAACCAATATCAGGTTTGGTTATTCTCATCTATGGCAACGGCAGAAAAGCAGTTCCAATATTTTATTAATAATTTACTTTCTGAATATTTAGTTAATTCATTCATCTGTATAGCGGGTATAATTGCTTCAATATTTACTGCAAGAAAGTTTTTCATATTCGCAAGCGTACTATTCCTTTTTACGGTTTCATACGCTATTAACTATGATATACATAACATCGATTTCTACTTTTTACTTGCCTATATTGCTTTAGCCTTTTTTATAGTTTTCGGAATTGTACAAATATTAACGCTGCTGAAAAATGCAAAGCATCCTTATATTACCTCAGTTTCCCTGATTTCAGTATTCCTTATTGTGCAAATTTACTTCAATTTTGAAGAAACAAATCAGAGCGACGTTTTTATATATGAAGATTACACCAAAAACATTTTGAATTCATGCAGTCAGAATTCAGTGCTGCTTACTAAAGAATGGGATTACATTGTAGCCTCTTCATATTATTTTCAATATGTTGAAAATTTCCGCCCGGATGTTACTGTTATCGATAAAGAATTACTAAGGCGTTCATGGTACTATCATCAATTAGATAATAATCACCCAAAGATATTCAGCGGGATGCGCACAGATGTAAATAATTTTTTAACAGCAGTAGCCCCTTTTGAAAGCAATGATAGATTTGATCCGGACCTTTTGGAATCAGATTACAGAAAAATTATGACCGATCTTGTCGGCACTAATATTAATAATTGCAATTTTTATATTACTCCTGAATTAATTGAAGATGAAATGCAAAAAGGTGAATTCACATTACCGCCAGGATATACTCTTGTACCAGATCTCTTATTATTTAAAGTTGTAAAAGGAAAAGATTATGTACCCGCGCCCGATCCAACTTTTATAATCCGCTTTCCCCAAAAAAGAACCGAATACATTAACTTTATTGAACAGACAGCGGGTTCAATGCTTGCACGCAGGGCATTATATGAGATGCAATTTGATAAAACAAGCAGGGCAAAAATTTATATAATGAAAATAACGAAAGATTTTCCAAATTATATTTTACCGCAGGGACTTGCCGAAGTGCTTGATAAATAGGGAAGAATGATTTTAGTTGATCTCATTGGGGAACATTCGACAAAACAAGTTGCAAATGAGGCAACATCAGAAGGTAAAGACCCCACATTGTAAATCCCGTAGAAAGCGGGACTGATAAGTTATCATCAGCAAAACCGAAAGAAATATTTTCCACTATTGCCCCAACAGCAACGGCAATTATTCCTATTAAATACTCGATTAATAGATGATTTATCTTAGGTGTAAATAAAACTACTATGCTACCGCTTACAAAAAAAGCGAGAGTTCCTTCCAAGCTTTTCGCTAAAAATTTATGCTTTCCAAATTTTCTGCCAATGAGAGCCGCAGATGAGTCGCTTATAATTAGAATAGTGAAGCCCGTAAGGAATAAAATTTTGGGAAATATTATCACGCATATTAATGCTGAAATAAAGACATAAGTCGCACCATTCAGATTTTTTTTCTTATCGTTGACTTCATGCTTTCTTAAAAGGAAACCGAAAACGGCATAAAACAACTTTGCTACCGGGGGATAAATGTACCTTGAAAAATCTAATACAATAGCCGCAACGGCAAGAAAACTTAATATAATAATTGAAACCGTACGAGGAATAAAGTAAACAATGATAGGAATCGAAAGCGAACAAAGATGAATCAGTTTCCTTACTAATTCATCTTTGTAATTAATGGTTTCATGCCCTGTTGTTGTCATCTTTTAGAGTAAATTCTTTCGGCTTTCTTTGATCCATTAATTTTTTCACGTGATCGGGTAAAGTATCAGGGTTGTCCGAAATATCGTTACCTTCTTTTTTAAGAGGCGGCAGTTCCTCACCATGAATGAGCTTATCAATCTCCTCTGAATCCAGAATTTCTCTTTCAAGAAGTTCCTTTGAGAGTTTGTGAAGAACATCAATATTCTCTTTAAGAATTGTTTCAGCTCTATCCATAGAAGAATTAACAATTTCCCTGATTTCATCATCGATATCAATAGCCGTTTTTTCACTATAATCTCTGTGCCTTTGAATTTCCCTGCCGAGGAAAATTTCTTCTTCTTTAGCGCCATAACTTAACGGGCCAAGTTTTTCGCTCATTCCCCACTCACAAACCATCTTTCTGGCGATGTTGGTAGCTTTTTCAATATCATTGCCCGCACCGGTAGTATAGTGGTTAAAGATTAATTTTTCAGCAGCCCTTCCTCCGAGTGCATAAGTAATTATTGCTTCAAGATATTCTTTAGAATAAGTATGTTTTTCATCCAATGGCAAATAGCTTGTTACGCCAAGCGCCCTACCGCGGGGAATTATTGTCACTTTATGCACCGGATCCGCTTCGGGAAGCATGCGGGCAACAAGCACATGACCAATTTCATGATAAGAGGTAGTTTTCTTTTCTTCCTCTGAAATAATAAGGCTTTTTCTCTCCATTCCCATCATTACTTTATCTTTGGCCTCTTCAAAGTCTACCATTTCGACTTTTTTCTTATTTTTTCTTGCAGCAAGCAGTGCAGCTTCATTTACGAGATTAGCAAGTTCAGCGCCCGCTAAACCGGGCGTACCTTTTGCAAGCACTTCTAGATTTACGGTAGATTCCAGAGGGATATTTCTGGTATGTACCTTAAGAATACCCTCGCGGCCCTTAACATCAGGCCGATCTACAACAACCTGCCTGTCAAATCTTCCCGGCCTCAATAACGCAGGATCAAGCACATCAGGACGGTTAGTAGCAGCAATAATAATAACACCGCTGTTTTGTTCGAACCCATCCATCTCAACCAAGAGCTGATTTAGAGTTTGTTCTCTTTCATCGTGACCGCCGCCTAAACCGGCTCCGCGGTGTCTGCCGACGGCATCAATCTCATCAATAAAAATAATACATGGAGCATTCTTTTTACCCTGTTCGAATAAATCCCTGACGCGGCTGGCTCCGACACCAACAAACATTTCAACAAAATCGGCGCCACTTATAGAAAAGAAAGGCACCCCAGCTTCGCCTGCAACAGCCCTAGCCAAAAGGGTTTTACCTGTTCCCGGAGGTCCTAAAAGCAATACACCTCTGGGAATCTTTCCACCGAGTTTCTGAAATTTAGCCGGTTCTTTAAGAAATTCTATTATTTCATGAAGTTCCATCTTCGCTTCATCAGCACCCGCGACATCTCTAAAAGTAATTTTTTGAGCAGATTGCGAAATGAGCTTAGCTTTACTTTTACCAAAAGAAAAAATACCGCGCGTTCCGCCTCCTCCACCCTGCATACGTCTCATTATTATTATCCAGACCGCAATAATAGCAATCCAGGGAAGGAAACTTATCAAAATACTCATCCATTCATTAGATTCTTTATCAAAAGTATAATTGATATTCTTACTTTTCCATACAGCTTCCTGATCTTTTAGAATCGGCTCGGGTATATAAACAGAAATAAATTTAACAGGAACGTCTTTACCGCCTACAGTAACATTTTCCTGGGCTTTTAATTCAGCTTTGAAGTAATAATCATTCGCATCAGATTTAGTGATTGTTGACTTAAGAATTTGGTCATCATTCAAAAGTTTTTGATATTTAGGATACGGGACCTCAACATAATTTGTAGAATTAGTTTTAAATAACTGCATAATAATAACAAAAGCTACAATTACTGCGCCCCAGCCAAAAACCATTCTTATGATTTTGGACCAATCAAAATTTTCATCAGGTCTATTAGGACCCTCATTCCCTTTAGGATTTTTGGGAGTTTGTTTTTTGTCGTTATTGTCCGCCATAAATTATATAATATTTTATTATTATTGTTTCTTTTTAATTTAAATTAATTTTATTCGCTTAACCTGTATATACTTTTTAGATTTCTGTACTTCTGAGCATAATCCAAACCATATCCAATCACAAACTTATCTGGAATTTTAAAGCCAATATAATCAATTTTTACATTATATTTAAGAATATTTGGTTTTACCAATAAGGAAACTATTTTCATGCTGGCGGGTTTTTGAGGTGTTAATAATTCTTCGATAAATTTAATTGAGAGACCTGAATCCACAATATCTTCAACAATTAAAATATTTCTTCCAAATACATCACAACTTAGTTCCTTCAGTATTTTGACAGTACCAGACGTGGTTTTTTCGTTCCTGTAACTTGAAAGTTTAATAAAGTCAACTTCGCAATCGATTGTAACATTCTTAAAAAGATCAGATAAAAATACGAATGCACCATTAAGAACGCCTATAAAAACAGGGGACTTTGCAGCAAAATCAACCGATATTTGTTTTCCAAGTTCCCGGTTTCTTTGTTGGATCTCTTCTTCTTTAATTAATGGAATAAAAGTGTCGGCGCCAATTAAAATTTTATCATCTCCCAAAGCAATTGACTCCTGCAACCCATTTTTTATTTCAGCCATAACTCTATAAACCTTTTAGAACAACCGGTAATTTTAAATCGTTCATCCAACCTAAGACCTAATACCCAAACAATTTTACCTTTATTAGTAAGAATTAACTGCTCCTTTTTTTTTGATGATGAAATTTTTTGCTCATTAAGAAAATCCGATATTTTTTTAGTACCATTTAGACCCAGAGGAGAAAATTTATCTCCCGCCTTCCATCTTCTAAGGCAAAAATTACCTGAAATATTATCAGCGGAAATGTATTCCTTTAATTTATTACCTGAAAACTTTTTAGGGACCTCTTTAACAGGCACTATAAACAATGTTTTATCATTTATATTTACTGCATCGCCTTCAACCAGCGATAAAGGTTTAAAATGCTCATTCTTAATCGAATCAGAAATTATAACAAATCGTCTTTCTCTAACTACCGCAAGATTATTAGCAAGACTGATACTCTTACCGGTTTTTTTTCCAAAGAGCGATTTTATATTCTTAATATCTCTAAATGTCAGACGAGTTTTAAAACTCTCTTCAACTGCCCGTTGAATCAAATAGTTCTTTAATTCATTATCAACTTTTTCAATATCACTAATGTTTATTTTTAAACCTTCATCTATAATTTTAGCTATTCCCTTTAATTTTTCATTAATTTGAGAGTTCATAAAAACAGAGAGCCCGGAAAATATTTCAGATAAATGGGAAACTGCATTTTCAAAATCAGGATTTAGTTTTTTCTTTATTAAAGGAATAATCTCTTTCCTAAGAAAATTTCTTTCGTAATCTGTCTGCAAATTAGATTCATCAATCCTGAACGGAATTCCATAATTATTCAGATATTCCAGGATTTCATTTTTTTTCAGACTAAGAACCGGACGAATAATATTGCCTCTTTTAGGCGGAATTCCGGATATGCCTCTTAACCCGGTTCCTTTTATTAAATTTAGAAGCACGGTTTCAGCATTATCGCTACAATTGTGAGCTGTTGCTAATTTCTTAAAACCCGTCTGTTTTAATATTTTATCAAATTCCATATAGCGGACGACTCTTCCGGCCTCTTCGATTGAAAATTTATGGAGTTTAGCAAATGAAATTACATCCTTTTGTACGGGAAAAAATTCTATATTTAAATTTACAGAAAGTTTGCGGCAAAATTCCTCATCTTCATCGGCAGATTTGCCCCTTATCATATGATTTATGTGAACTGCACCAACATCAATAGCGTATTTATTTCTGAATTTCAACAAAAAGTGAATTAAAAAGACAGAATCCGGTCCTCCGCTTAATGCAACAAGAATCCTGTCATTCTTTTCAATCAAACCTTTTTCATCAATAAATTTTAATACTTTTTGTTCTATACTTTTCATCAAGCTTAATAATTACAAGTTAACCATTATTAATAACGCCTTAACCGCTTGCTTTACCCTGCATTATTCTTTCAACATATTTTCCGAGAACATCAAATTCAAGGTTAACTACATCGCCCGGTTTCTTAACAGCGAAAATTGTTTCTTCCCAAGTGTGGGGAATAATACCTATTGAGAAATCATCTTCTCCTAATTCCGCAACGGTCATACTTACACCGTCAATTGCAACCGAACCGACATAAATAAGATATTGCGTAAACTCTTTCGGGAAGGAAATTTTTATGAAGTGACTGTTTGAGAGTTTTTTGATATCTACAATTTTGCCGGTGGTATCTACATGCCCGAGGACAAAATGCCCACCGATACGGGAATCTGCTTTTAAAGGTCTTTCGAGGTTAACCTTATCATTATCTATTAAAGAACCTAAGCTGGTCTTCTTTAATGTTTCCTCAATTGCATCAACAGTAAAAGTATTTGAACTTTTTTTTATAACAGTTAAGCATACGCCGTTCACACTGATACTGCTGCCAACGGCAAGATCTTCCATAACTTTCAGACCGGAAAAAGTTAATTGATACCCATCCCCGGTTTTTAACTTTTGAACCAGACTGCCGGTTTCTTCAATTAGACCTGTAAACATTCTCAACCATTTCAGATTTTTATAAAATGAATTACTAATTATTCAGGTTACGCAAAAATTATTTGATAAACTCGATTAAAACATCATCGCCGATAAGTTTAACATTATTAATTTTTACTTTCACAACTTGTCTGAGGCTTTTTATACCAAAACTTGCAATAGAGGGAGTTCCGCAGCCAAGAATTTTCGGAGACATAAATAATAAAATATCGTCAAATAAGTTTTCTTTAATAAATGAAGTAAAAATTTTACTCCCTCCTTCAACAAGTAATGAGGTAATATTTAATTTTCCAAGTTCTTTTAGCGCGAGCTTTAGGTCGAGCCTTCCATTTGATTCTTCTTTAATGAAAACCACTTTGATTCCTAAGAGAGCAAGACTTTTCAATTTTTTTAATTTCAGGCGGCTTTTCTCAGAAGTTAGTACTATCAGACCTTTATCCGCGTTTTTTTTAAATAAATTAAGATCAAATTTTAGGCTCAAATTTGAATCAATTAAAATTCTTTTAGGATTCCTACCATCAACCAAACGAACAGTTAAAGAGGGATTATCTTTATAAGCAGTTCCTGCACCAATTAGAACTGCATCGTATTTTGAGCGAAGATTGTGTACATACCGTCTTGAATCAATAGAAGTAATCCATTTAGCGTCGCCGTTATGATCAGCTATACGAGCGTCTAAGGTCTGAGCAAATTTTAATGTTACGTAAGGTACCTTCTTAAAAATATATTTAAAAAAGAATTTATTTAGATTTATACATTCATTTTCCAAGACACCTACCTTAACATCAATACCTGCTTTTTTTAATTTTTTAATACCGCTGCCGCTTACCAGAGGATTCATATCAAGCGTACCTATTACAACCCGTTTAACTTTATTTTCTATTATTTTATCCACACAAGGGGGAGTTTTACCAATATGGCTGCAGGGTTCAAGATTTAAATAAAGCGTGGAACCTTCTATACTTTCGTTTGCAGAATTTATAGCATTAACTTCAGCATGGCTACAGCCGAATTTTTCATGATAACCTGCACCAAGTATTCTGCCATTTTTAACAATTACACAACCGACTAAAGGGTTGGGGCTTACATTACCCATTCCCTTTTTAGCAATTTCTATCGCAAGCTGTATATACGATTCATCACTCAAAGTATATTTATAACTTTATTTAATTGATAGTATTTCGAATTCCAATAAACCTGCGGGAGCCTTAACAGTCACCTTTTCGCCTATTTTCTTACCCATCAGCCCTTGACCGACAGGCGAAGTAATTGCAATTTTCCCTGCTTGGAAATCGGCTTCTTCCGGAGATACAAGCAAGTATTCGATTATTTTATCGTTCTTTAAATTTTTTATTGAGACTTTGGAGAGGATATGTATCTCATCATTTGGAAATTGAGAAATGTCTATAATCCTTGCTCGGGATAAAATGCTTTCCAATTTACTTATTCTTAGTTCAAACAAGCCCTGCTCTTCCTTAGCGGCATCATATTCGGCATTTTCAGATAAATCGCCGTGTGCTCTTGCTTCGGCAATTTTAGCTGCAATCTCTTTTCTACCATTAGATTTCATATCTTGCAGCTCTTTTTCCAGTTCGACTAATCGTTCTTTTGTTAAATAGACAAAAATTGGTTCAGGCATTTTTACATACTTTTAATTGTTAATAGAGAATTTAAAAAAATTGCCACCGCTCTTAGGCAGTGGCATATGAAAATTAAATAAATTAACATAAGTTGTCAAGAACTCTTTGATATGTTTTTAATTCTTTTTGAGATACGCATTGACTCATAATATAGGTAACCATCATTTGGGAGCTATTATTATGATTAATAAAGCAAAAAAGGAATAATTTAAAGAAATTAGGGACAGATATTTTTCCCCCTCAAGATATCAAAAGCAATCTATTCTTGATGAGTTCTGTAAAAATTGTATCCATAATCGTAAATATGCTATAAGGTCAATAAATAAGAACACCTCTGCTATTAAGATTAGAAAAAGAACAGGCAGACATAAAAAATACGATGAACCTGAAATATTAGATTTTCTTAGAAGCCTTTGGATTTCATCTAACCTTGTCTACTCTAAAAGAATTAAGGTTATGATTGCTCTTGGGCTGCCCTTCTCAAGAAACTTATTCCTGAAATTCTAAAAAGCCTCATGCTCAATATTTCACCAACTACAATTAACAGGATACTTCATAAAACCAGACGCAAATACAAAAACTTCGGATTTTGTTCAACTAAGCCCGGTTCTTTAATTAAGAGACAAATTCCTGTTAAAACCGATCAGTGGGATGATTCCAACCCTGATAACTTTGAAGCTGATACTGTTGCTCATTGCGGTTCGTCTTTATCCGGCTCTTTTGTTTATTCTGTAAATTTGACTGATATTGCTACAGGATGGATTGAGACCCGAGCCCATTTGGGAAAGGGGCAAATTGGGGTCTTTGAAGCGCTTAAAAACATTAAATTGGCCCAACCTTTTAAGATATGGATTTGATTCTGATAACAGTAATAGATTTATTAACTATTACCTTATTAAGTTCTTTAAGAATAATCATATCGAATTTTCTCGTTTCCGGGAATATCACAAAAATGATACTGCACATAATGAGCAAAAGAACTGTCCTCAAATCAGACAATATCTTGGCTATTATTGGTAAGATAATCCTAATATTGTTCCATTACTTAATATTTTTTACTCCAAGTAGAGTTCTCTATTTTTCAACTTCTTTATCCTTTCAGTTAAACTTATCTCAAAGAAAGGAACAGCTCTAAAACTATTAAAAAAAATACGACCAGCCCAAAACTTCTTTTCAAAGACTTCTTGAATCGAAAATGATCAGCCCTAGATACAAGAAAAAAACTCTCCACTTTATTTAAATCTCTTAATCCTTTCATACTTCAACAATCTATCAAAGAACAGATTTATAA
Source organism: uncultured Ignavibacteriaceae bacterium (assembly GCA_964618785.1). Taxonomy (GTDB): domain Bacteria; phylum Bacteroidota; class Ignavibacteria; order Ignavibacteriales; family Ignavibacteriaceae; genus FEN-1297. The sequence continues at coordinate 18,924 of CAZUCY010000058.1, forward strand.
TATCTTCAACTAGTTTGATATCTATACCTTTTTGACTTATCCACTTTTTAACAAAGAAAAAAAAGAATCAGAAAAAGGAAGAAACAATTATTATTAATTTATTTTTCTTATTTTAACTCTTTATTAACTTACTTATTAATATTTTCTATATCTTATTTCGATTACCATTTATTTTGAGTTAATCGGCTTATAATAATAAATTCCGAGGTCAAGGAAAACCCCAGAGTTTTTTATTGAGAAATACCGGTAAATACAGTATTATGAACGAATAGGGTAGCACTGTGTCACAGCTCTGCGGCTTTTTTTATTATTTTTGAAATTTAGCTACTAATATGACATCCCGCAGGGAATCAGGATGGGTTTAATTGGGGGATTATTTTTTCTACAAACTTGACCGCCAGTAGGCGCTTCCGTCCCCTTCTCAAGTGGGGATGGAATTAGCATCTTTATTTTTGCGGAATATGATTTAATACCTGTAATAATCCGGTTTGAAAGGACCATTAATAGGCACTCCAATGTAATCAGCTTGTTTTTGTGTAAGTGTTTCAAGTTCAACACCAAGTTTCTTCAAATGAAGGATGGCAACTTTTTCATCAAGATGCTTGGGAAGAACATAAACTTTGTTCTCGTATTTACCCGGATTAGTCCATAGTTCTATTTGAGCAAGAGTCTGATTGGTGAATGAATTTGACATGACAAATGACGGATGTCCAGTTGCACAGCCAAGGTTTACTAATCTCCCTTCGGCTAAAACTATTATATCTTTACCGTCGATTGTGTACTTATCAACCTGCGGTTTTATTGTATCCCTTGTATGTCCAAAATTCTTATTAAGCCAAGCCATATCGATTTCATTATCAAAATGCCCGATATTACAAACAACAGCATTATGCTTCATTTTTATAAAACATTTTTCGGTAACTATATCCGTATTGCCTGTTGCAGTTACGATTAAATCAGCTTCCGAAACTGCATGTTCAAGAGTTTTAACCTGAAATCCGTTCATTGCAGCCTGAAGTGCACAAATAGGATCAACCTCGGTAACAATTACCCGCATATTCGAATTAGCCAAAGATTCCGCAGAGCCTTTGCCTACATCGCCGTAACCACAAACTACCGCAACTTTGCCTGCCAGCATTAAATCCGTAGCACGCCTGATAGCATCCACTAACGATTCGCGGCAGCCGTACTTATTATCAAATTTTGATTTAGTAACCGAATCATTCACATTAAAAGCAGGTATGGGTAAAGTACCGTTTTTCATTCTATCATATAAGCGATGGACGCCGGTAGTAGTTTCTTCGGAAATACCTTTTATATTCTTAACCAATTCAGGATATTTATCCAGCACAAGGTTAGTAAGATCTCCACCGTCATCAAGAATCATGTTAAGAGATTTTTTATCATCACCAAAGAATAAAGTCTGTTCTACACACCACTCATACTCTTCAAGAGTTTCACCTTTCCACGCGAATACAGGCACACCAACGGCGGCGATTGCAGCGGCGGCATGATCCTGCGTTGAGAAAATATTGCATGACGACCACCTAATTTCAGCGCCAAGTTCAATAAGAGTCTCAATCAATACGGCAGTTTGAATGGTCATATGCAGGCATCCGGCAATACGCGCTCCCTGCAAAGGTTTCTGTTTTCCAAATTGTTCACGGAGAGACATTAAACCGGGCATTTCTGCTTCGGCAAGTTTAATTTCTTTTCTTCCCCAATCAGATAACAAAATATTTTTTACTTTATAATCCAACTTTAACTTAGCTTTTTTATCCAGTGTTTCGCCCATCTTCTAATCCTTTTTATAAATTATGTCAATTTAAAAAATGTAAAACTTTCAGATACTTAGACGGCTATAATTTCTTATATTAAGCATATTTTTTAAATACGGGGACAATGTCTAATAGTTCCCAAGTAAAATCTTTATCATTTCTGCCAAAATGCCCATAAGCAGCCGTCTTCTGGTAAA
>CAZUCY010000059.1:0-20777 GCA_964618785.1 uncultured Ignavibacteriaceae bacterium
GACCATGTTAAATAACCGGCAGGATTCAAAACAGCATTAGCATGAAAAGCTGTACCGATTATACCTACGGATACCCCAATTATCATAAGTATAATATGAATTAGTGGCTGCCATTTTTTCGATCTAATTTTTAATGCTATCATGAAACAAGAGATTGAACCAAGCGGGAAATAAATAATTGGTATCAACTCATAAACCGGGATATAAGAATTTATTGAATGCGCAAGCACAACATCAATGCCGGTGAATAAAAGATTAATACCGACAAATAGCATAAGCAGCCTATTCTTCTCAACAGGAAGGTTGATATCTGCAAGATGAAAGATATTTACATTGCTCATTACTTTGCTCCTTTCATACCTGCCCGTCCGGTAGGCGGGACTGCTTGCCTGCCGGAGGTAAGTTCCGCACGCAGTCTTTGAGCATCCTCTTTGACTTTTGTCAATTGCTGCAAAAGTGGGTATATACCATGCCATTGTACAAAATCAGGACCCTGCATATAAGCCCCAAATTTTGCTGTCCTTCCGTAATAATGCCAAAGATCAAATGCATCAAAACTAATAATTGTAGCAAAAGGTTTATCGCTTATCATTCCGTCTTTCACAAGATCCTGCAATATCTGTGAAGCTTCGCTTACTTTTGCATTGATAAAAGTGGTTACACTATCAGCTTCAGAGTATTGATCATCAATGAAGTTTGATGAATGGCAGTTTGCGCAAATAGATTTCATCGCCTCTCGCCCACCTATCATATTGGGCCTACCTTTTGTAATAGCCGCAAAAAGGAAATTAGATAGCCTTTGGCCGACATCGTGGGTAGTCCCCTGCTCACCAAAGCCGCTCATGTGACAGGTTGCGCAGGTAGGTGAAGGCATATCGCTAACAGTCAATCTTCCGGGTTTTTGGCTCCAGTTCCACTTTAATCCTTCAGTTTGATAAATTACTCCGTGCCCAGATTCGCGGTAAATTTCCATCTGAGGGTGATCGGGACCCAAATGGCACTGTCCGCATATTTCCGGCTTCCTTACCTGCTCTAATGAGAATTCATGGCGAAGATGGCATTTATTGCAGTTGCCAATTGTGCCGTCTGCATTTGGCTTACCGATTGCGTGGCACGTCTGGCATGCAGCTTTAGTTACGGAAGACCCTTCAATATCAAATAATGAATTTCTTGTCGCAGTAATAATTCCATTTTGGTCACGGTTTACTTCAGGAATTTCATTAATCAACTTTTGCTGTTCCGGTGAAAAATCAGATAAACCAGAGAGGGCTACCCAAGCCGGGCCCCCATGCCTGCTTTGTTCAAACTGTTTGGTTTCCGACGGGTGGCAATTTGCGCACTGTTTGGTTGTAGGTGATACGGTTATGAAAAAACCCTGATGTTCCTTTCCCGTAGGATTTGACCTATCAACTTCATGGCAGTCAGTACATCGAACGCCCGCTTTTGCCATAGTACTAATTGAAAACTGGTTAACAATATCCGGTGTAACTCTTCTATGGCAGGCAGCGCATTTATCGGAATTACCGTAAGTAACTTGCTCAACCGGAGTTTTTTCTCCACCAGAAGGGAGCTTAGTAAATAAATAAATTAGGATAAGGAAGAAAGCGGTAATAAAGATTCCTGCCAACAGTGTTTTTGGTATTTGCTTTATCATAAAACTGCCTCAAAGTTTAAATTTTTATAAATGAATTGACTAATTGCAACCAGTAAAACATTAAATCTAGTATTTTCTTGACCATTATTTTATAGATAAGAACTTGCCTGCCATATTTTTCCTCTAAATAAAATAGAATTGAAATATGATTAATCATAAAACTTAGCATTCGGAATATATACATTTTATTCCCTTAAATTTAAAAGAAAAGACGCAAACAACTTTTTAAAAAAGACATTAATGGTGCGACTTTTTAATTTATTTATTATACTTAGCAATAGAATTATTAAATATTTGGCTATAAAATAAATGAAAATGTTAAATCATTATTTGATGCTATTATAAATGAATAAATTTTAAAAATTATTTTATTAACAAAAAGGGTTGATCACATCTAAAAATGAAAAACGAATCGAATAAATCCCGTTCTGCAATTTTATTAATCCATTGCCCTGACCGTAAAGGACTTGTTGCTTCTGTAACCGATTTTATAGGTAAAAACAACGGCAATATTCTTTATTTAGATCAGCACGTTGATCTGCAAAAGGAAGTATTTTTCATGCGCGTTGAATGGGACCTTACAAATTTTTCCATCGAGGATAAAAATATAGGGATAAAGTTCGGAAAAATCATCGGAAATAAATTTAACATGTCGTGGAAGATATATTTTTCGGATGAGCGCCTACGAATGGCAGTTTTTGTCTCCGAATTTTCACATTGCCTTTATGATATTATTTCCAGATGCCACTCAGGTGAATGGGATGTAGATATTCCGGTTATCATCAGCAACCATACCAAATTAGAACCGGTTGCAGAAAAATTTGGAATAGATTTTATTCGTTTCGCCGTTAATAAGACAAATAAGGAAGAACAGGAAAAACTTGAATTACAATTGTTGAAAAAATTAAATATTGATTTCATAGTGCTGGCAAGATACATGCAAATTCTAAGCAACGAATTTGTTTCCAATTATCCCAATAGAATAATTAATATTCATCATTCATTTCTTCCCGCATTCCCAGGGGCAAAACCATATCATTCAGCATATGAACGCGGCGTAAAGATTATTGGTTCTACAAGTCATTATGTTACTGTTGATCTGGATGCCGGGCCGATAATTGAACAGGATGTGGTTCGGGTCACTCATGCAGATTCTATTGCAGACCTGGTAAGGAAAGGACGTGATTTAGAAAAGGTCGTATTCTCAAGAGCAATATGGTACCATATTCAGAGAAAAATACTTGTGTATGATAACCGCACGGTAATTTTTACTTAATAACTCAGTTACTTTTTTCACTCCTCACGGTTGCTTTAATTTTTACTTTACCGCCGGTCCTAAAATAAAAAATAAATTCAATTTTAGAATTTACTTTTAATTTTTTCTTTAAATTAATCAGCATAACATGATACCCGCCCGGTTCAAATTTAATAATCGAATTGGCAGGGACTGCTATTTGCTTTATTTCTTTCATACTGGTTGTTCCGTCGTCTTTTGTAACCGTTGCATGTAACTGTACCAATTTGGAAACTTTAGAATTTACTTTATATAGCGCGTCAGCTTTGGTGGTTACATTATTTAGGTTAAAATAAAGCGCGCTATTCATCCCTTTGGCAGCAGGCCTCACCCATACATTTTCTATTTTCACTTTAGGGCTGAACGAATTTAACAAAGTAAGAAGAGAAAGAAGTAGCAACATATTAGTCACCTAATGTTTTTATATCATTAATAATTTTCTCAATATTTGTTTTGCTTCCCCTATACTCGTTCCTGATTTTTCCTTCTTTATCAATAAGAGTAATCCGGTCGGTATGTGTGTAAAAATAAACTACACTACCGTTTTTAATTTTAGTTGTGTCTCCCGGAATAGCCAAAATATTCATTTTGTTCAATATATTCTTTATTTCCTGCTCTTTCCCTGTCAGGAACGTAAAATTTTTGTAATCAATATTTCTTATATCACCAAATTCTTTTAAAATATGAGGTGCATCTCTTACAGGGTCAAAACTCAATTCTGCAAACCGGACATAATTGATATTATCTTTTTTTAATTGTGTTTGCATCAATTGCATATTATGAGTTGTCATTGGACAAATATCAGGACAGTTTGTATATATAAAAGTTATTAATAAAATTTTACCTTTAAAATCATCAGGAAAGTCTACAATGCTGCTATCCTGATTTAATAACGGCACTGATTTTATACCTGATGGCCTGTCTTCAGGAAGATTCTTACCACACCCGTGGGAAAATAATAAGTAATAAAATAATAGTGTTGTAATAAAGAATATTGTATTTCTATTTGTTTTTGATCTCATGAATTTATTAAAGAAACAAAAAACCTAAAATTGTAGATAACATAATGATAATTTAAGAATTATTCAGAATAAATTTTTTTTTATACTTTAATGGTAGTAAAAGATTTTATCACAATGAAATCATTCCGTACATCTTGTGTATAAGGATACCGGTATTCCACAAAGTCGCAAAACATTTGTCATATAGTAGTTTTGCCTTTTGTAATAAATGTTTTATGATTGATTATGTTAAAAAATGACTTTACTTTAATAATAGTCCTAAACTTCTACACAAATACTAAATAAAGAAATTAATTAATTAAATCTAATTTAAGAGAGTTTGTTGTGCGAAAACCTGCTTTTTATTTATGGTTTCTTGTTTTATTATTCTTTTCAGTTTTCAGTTCTTGCATGGATAAAAATAGGGAAACGAATACAATTACTGCTAATTATTTCCCAAATAATTTGCCCGTTACAGGCAACGTACCTAATTCATATTCATTTGTTGTAGACGCCCGCTTATTCAATTATGCTCAGTCCCATAAAGTACAAATTAATACCGATACGTTGATTATAGGAATAACCATTACAAACTTTATTTCCGGCAGCGGAAGGATAGTAATTCCAGACGGCAACGGCATCTCTATTTATGAAAAGGATATGAACGGCGCATTGGTTTCAGTTGTGTATTACATTTAACTGCAATTCCTAACACCGTAACTTTAAATTTTAATAATTTTACAGGCAATATAGTTATAGGCTTAACCGGGAAATAATTGTATCAAAAATATTTTAAATTTTAAATGATAAAATTTATTTCGCCTATGAATTAGGGTATGCTTTACAATTTCGGAAATTACACTTCATTTTTTGAGTAATCGGTTCCAAAATATCCACGGCAGGCTTAATTATAACACTTACTCAAATCGGTTATGCTTTAGGATTAGTTCTTTTGGTTCCACTGGGAGATATTCTTGAACGAAGAAAATTAATAGTAATTGTTTTATTAATGGCTTCTGTATCTTTAATATCGGCAGCATTTTCGCCTTCAATTATAATTTTTATGGTTTCATCATTAGCCATTGGAGTTACCTCCGTTGTAGCTCAAATTTTAGTCCCTTTTTCAGCCACTCTTGCATCTGAACATGAAAGAGGCAAAGTTGTCAGGCAGGTGATGAGCGGCCTGTTGCTTGGAATTCTACTGGCAAGAGTGCTTAGCGAAATTATATCCGTTTCTTTGGGATGGAGATATGTATTTGGAATAGCTTCGGGCTCAATAATTGTTCTTTCATTTCTATTAAACCGTACTTTACCAAAAATCAAAATAGAAACAAGCTTAAACTACCCACAATTGCTTAAAACTGTTTGGGTATTGATTAAAACAGAGAGATTGTTACGAATAAGATCTTTGTATGGAATGCTGGTATTTGCGAGCTTCAGCGTACTTTGGACAAGCTTAACTTTTCTTTTAGCCCATTCACCCTATAATTTCAGCGATGCCATAATCGGACTGTTTGGTATAATAGGCGCTTCAGGAGTTGTCAGCACTAACATTGCGGGAAGAATGTCCGATAAAGAATACACGAAATCAGCAACAGGATTTTCCTTTTTTCATTATTAGGCTCATTTTTAATTATGATATTTGGCAAGACATCTCTTGTCCCGCTTATTATAGGAATAATTATCTTTGACTTTGCTGCACAAGGGACATATATATTAAACCAAAGTGAAATATATAAATTAAAACCTGAAGCAAGGAGCAGACTCACTACTGCATATATAACAAGCTTTTTTATCGGAGGTTCAATAGGCTCCTCAACCTCTGCAATTGTCTTCAGCAAGTATTGGTGGATTGGTGTTTGTATATTAGGCGGAATTTATTTAATAGTTGCAATTAGTATTTGGATTCGAGAGTTATTTTATAGTTAAGCGGTAAAAAGAAAAAATATTATTATTATTTCCCCGGTTTTATGATTACTCCTTTATTTTTATGACCGTTTATTTTAATTGTAATAGGTTCTTCAAACCTTATATGTTTTGTAAAATCTTTCTTTTCCAAATAATCGCGGCTAAGCAGCCAATCCCAATCGATATATCCTTTGTTATCATGCAGATTTATTGTAAAATATCCTATCATAAATGAAGAAATATTCTGAAAAAAATGAGATCCCTGTGAAGGAGATATCGGTATTTCTTTCATGTTTGTCTCTACGATAGCTTTAGCACCCGCTATATCTTCCCAATCAACAGGGATGCCGAGCCAGGGATCTAAAGTGCCCCATCTGCCAACACCTATTAAAAGATAAGGACGTTTCTCAAAAAGTAATTTACTGTTGAAATAGCTCACTTCGTTTGCAACGACTTTGCTTTTAGCTCTATTAAACAGATGATAATCAACAAAAACAACATCATAAATATCGGAAATGATCCCGTTCCCCAAAACCTGATCGCTTTGGCAAATAAGCTGCTCTTGATTAAAGTCCTGTAAATTTAATTCATCTGATTCACGATGAATCACCAAAGGTCTCATTTGAAGCAAGCTAAATTCCGCAAGTTTTTCATTTAAATCGTAAATATTCAAAGCGAATTCAATTTCGACAGGCGTGCCCATTCCCCAAGTTCCCATATCAAGAAGAAGATCTAAAATTTCTGGTAAAGAAATAATTTTGTGTTTTAGTATTGGCCCAAATGTAATTACTCTTGTACCCTTTCTCGACAATCCATCTGATATAGTATCATTATCTTTTGAATAAGTCGCGCCTACATATTTCAGAGATCCGTCATTCTCTGCAACGCTTAACGGAAATAGTTTCAACATCATATCGTGTGGGGTATATCCGAAATCCGAATCAGCATCCAACTGCAATGCAAAGAATTCCCTCTGACTGGTGTTAAGCGTTTCATTAATAGAATAAAATTGGATTAAATCGGCAGGATATCTTGGGCAAAATCTAACAGTATTGCCGCCGTCAACCACCGTTTTACCTAATCCGAGCGCAACCGAAGCAATTCCATCAAATGATTTTTGAGGTGGAAGCGGATAAAAGTTATAGGACTTAGCAACCCCTGAAACATCCGGGTAAAATCTGTTTTCGTGTTTTCGTCCGATCATCTTTTGTATAATTACAGCCATCTTTTCTTCTTCAAGCCTGTAAGAAGTAATTTTAATATACTCTTTAGTCCCTTGGTAAAAAGTAGATGCGAAAACTCTTTTTATAGCGTTCAGTAGATTATTTAATCTAATAAGCCGATTAGGGTGATTATTGGGAACCATATACGTTTCATAAACACCGGCAAATGGATGGTATTGTGAATCTTCAAGCAGGCTTGATGAACGCACAGCTAACGGAGAATGAATTATATCTAAAAAAGCAGCTAGTTCCACTAATATATTTTTAGGAAATTTTTCGGCTTCGAGAAATTTTTTAGTAATTTCTTTATCATTTATACAGTTAAGAGCAAAATCTCTTAAATTATTTTCATCTATAAACTGATCAAAAATTTCTGTGCAAATAACTATTGCCGGCGGTACGTAAATTTGCACATTTTTAAATTGATCGCGAACATTATAATTATTAATTAATGTGTTTACAAAGCCCAATCCTCTTGCTTTACCACCAAGTGAACCTCCGCCTATCCGTGCAAAGCTGCATTCAGGATCAAAAGTTTCCTTAATAAAATCCGCTATCAACCCGCGCTGTCTTATATTTCGGTAGTTATGCAAAGAGCTTATCAGGTCTTTTCTAAGAGCATCAAGTGAGGGAAAATCAGATATCTTTCTGGGTCTCAATTGATGGGCTAACCAAAATTCTGTCCTTGCCTTCAGCCAATTGGAGAAGTGATTGCGTTCTGCATGATAACGTATACTTTCATCCGGTACCAGTTTCAATTGTTCTTCAAGACTTCTCAAGTCGGAAGCTCTTCCAACTTCAAGCCCTGGCTGTGTCCTGAAAATGAAATCGCCAAAACTGAAATTGTAATTCATAAATTGACCCAATTCATTTAATAAAAGCGGCGAATCTTTCAGGACAAAAGAAGCGCAAGTATTTTTTGCTTCTTCTTCATTTTCCGGCAAGTTTGAGAGAAGCAGAATTGGAATATCGGGATGTTTTATTCTTATGTTTTGAGCAAATAATATTCCAGCTTTATCATCTTCAACACCATTTCGAGGGAAACCTATATCTGAAATTACCCCCAGAATAAATTCACTGTACTGTTGATAAAATTCCCATGCTTCTTCATAGTTTGAACATAAAAGAATTTTTGGTCTTGCTCTCATTCGTAAGAACTTATGAGTAAGATTTATGCCTTCGGAAATTAATCTATGGGACTGCTTGAGCATTTCGGTGTAAATCATCGGCAAAAAAGATGAATAGTATCTTACATTATCTTCAATTACTATTATTGTTTGAACACCGACGATCCTTGTATCGTGTTCAACGTTCATTTTATCTTCAAGTGATTTGACTATTGCAATAATTATGCGAAAATCCCCCTGCCAGACAAAGACCTTATCGAAAACAGAAACATCTTTATTCAATAAAACTTGATTTAATTCTTTATTATCAAACGCAAGTAATATGATGGGGATATGAAGGCCGGAATCTTTTACCAGCTTTGCAAAGTAAATCGGATGCATATCTTCAATATGAGAAGTTGTAATTATCATATCGAAGCGATTTTCTTCTTTAACTAAAGCAATAGCTTCGAAACCGTTTGATACCCTTGTTAATTCCGGTGAATGGCTGAGGCTTAAATCCTGGTACTCATTTCTGATTAATTCATAAAGTTTTCCATCCTCTTCAAAGAGATATAAATCATAAAGACTTGAGACAAGAAGGATGTTCCAAATTCTTAGCCTCATCAAGTTTTGAAAGCCCTGGAAGCGGTTTCCATAACCATGCTCGATCCAAAGGGCATCAAATTTATTTCTTATTTCTTCAAAATCACTCTTCATTATTTGTTTCTTCTATTGAGTGAGCTAAAAAATTATATTTGTTATAAAAATATCGACTTATTTATATCTAACTATTTTCCTACTTATCACATAGACATTTTTTAAAAAATTAAACCTTTTAATCAACATAAAAACACTTGTTTTGTTTATTTATCCGGATAGAGAATTTAATTTATATTTTAGATCGTCACTATAAACCTGCTCGACAGCACAGATAGTTCTTGCTCTTAATCTTATTGATGCTTTTAATCTTGCTCAATTATTAAATCTTCAAGCTGGTAAGAATAAGAGCAAGAAAGAAAAATATTAAACCCTAAATAAGTTAAATTTGATCTTTCTAATTAAACTACTCCCTGATCGATCATAGCATCTGCTACTTTTAGGAAGCCGCCTATATTAGCGCCGTTTACATAATTACCCGGCGTACCAAATCTTTCGGATATATTCATGCAGGTAGTATGAATCTCCTTCATAATCATCCGCAAACGATTATCCACTTCATCTCTTAACCAAGGCAGTCGCATACTGTTTTGAGCCATTTCCAGACCTGATACAGCAACACCTCCCGCATTTGCAGCCTTTCCGGGGCCATAAAGGATTTTTCCCTCAAGGAATATTTTTACTCCTTCAATTGTTGTCGGCATGTTTGCTCCTTCACATACGACATAAACTCCATTTTTCAATAAATTTTCAGCATCTTTTGCATTGATCTCATTCTGTGTTGCACTTGGGAAAGCACATTGTGCTTTGTGATTCCAAAGAGGGTTATAGTCCATTTTAGTATCTATAGACGTATAAATAGCATTCTTATATTTTTCAATATATTCTTTAATTCTTGCACGTCGCACATTTTTCAGTTCCATAATATAATGCAGCTTTTCAGCGTTTATTCCTTCTTCATCATATATATAGCCATTTGAATCAGAAAGTGTAACGACCTTTCCACCAAGTTGATTAATTTTTTCGACCGTATATTGGGCAACATTCCCGCTGCCGGAAACCAAACATGTTTTCCCATTAAGAGTTTGACGGCGTGTATTAAGCATTTCAGCGGCAAAATAAACCGAACCATACCCTGTAGCTTCGGGACGAATTAATGAACCTCCCCAGTTTAATCCCTTCCCAGTAAGAACGCCGGTAAATTCATTCCGTAATTTTTTGTACTGTCCGAAAAGATACCCGATTTCACGTCCCCCAACACCAATATCTCCCGCAGGAACATCGGTATCTGCCCCAATATGCCTGAAAAGCTCATTCATAAATGCCTGGCAGAACCTCATAATTTTAAGATCACTTTTCCCCTTGGGATCAAAGTCAGAACCCCCTTTTCCGCCACCCATAGGAAGTGTGGTTAAGCTATTCTTGAATACCTGTTCGAAAGCTAAAAATTTTAAAATACCTAAGTTAACGGATGGATGAAATCTCAACCCACCTTTATAAGGACCAATAGCGCTATTCATTTCAATTCTAAAGCCGCGGTTGATATTTATCTCTCCTTGATCATCTACCCAAGCAACCCGAAAAGTAATTACTCTTTCAGGTTCAATAATACGTTCGAGAACTTTGGAAGTTCTATATTCGGGATGTTTTTCCATTACTATTGCAAGTGATTCAGCTACCTCCTCAACAGCTTGATGGAATTCCGGCTGGTTAGGGTTTGTTGCTCTCACTTCTGCCATAAGATTTTTTACATAATCTAACATACTATCCTCCTTTTGGAAGTTTTATGATTGTAGATGGTTAATATTGTGTATTATATCTCGTAAATCTCCTGGAAATGTAATTTTCTTTTTGTGCAATCGGTCTAAAGAAATAACCGATCAGTTTACATATAAAAAGTAAATTTTTCAGAAAACTTCTGAATGAATTCCGTCACAATTAAAAATATTCCACAAGTGAATAAACAAATTAATAATCGAGAAACCGATATTTGGTTTTTTATTGTTTGCCCGGTTTTAGTATTACTCCTTTATTTTTATGACCGTTTATTTTAACAGATATTGATTCTTCAAAAAGCAAATGCTTTGTAAAATTCATTTCCTCTACTGCTTTGTGGGAAGAGAGCCACTTCCAGTCTATATAGTCCAAATTGTTCACCGGATCAACTGTAAAGTAACCAACCTTAAATGAAGTGATATTCTGAAAGAAATGAGAGCCTTGAGAAGGTGTGACGTTTAAATCCTTAAAACCGGATTCCACAATTACGCTTGCGCCGGAAATCATATCCCATGTTACCGGTATTCCAAGCCAATGATCTAAGCTACCCCATCTTCCAACCCCGATGAGAATATATGGTCTCTTTTGTTCAAGAAGTTTGGAGTTTAACCGGCTAACTTCTAATGCAGCATCTCTACTTTTAGATCTGTCGAATTTATCTATATCGACAACAACAACATCATGAATCCCGTTTACTGCTCCATTGCCTAAAACCTGCCTACTCAGACAAATAAGATCTTCATGCTGATAGTTATCAACATTAAGTTCTTCAACTTCCTGGCTAATAACAAGAGGCCTCATTTGAAGCATTGCAAAATCCTTTGGATGCCCCGGTAGTACATTTAGATTAACCGCAAACTCAATTTCGACAGGTACACCCATTCCCCATGAACCTAATTCCAGAAGCATATTCAATATTTCAGCTAAAGGAAAAGATTTTTGCTTAAGAATATTTGCGAAAGTGACGATACGTGTTCCTTTCCGGGAGATGCCATCATAAACCTCATCATCTTCCACCGAATATGTTGAACCAACGGAATACAACGTCTGATCTTTTTCAGCATAGCTTAAGTCATACTGTTTTACTAATTGATCCGGCATACTTAAAGGAATGGAACCAGGTATGCCATAGTAAACTAATGCGAAAAATTCCTGCTGTGCATTTCTTATAGTTTCTTTAGTAGAATAAAATTGAAGCAAATGCTTAGGATATTTGGGACAAAACCTTACTGCATTTCCACCATCAACAACCTGCTTACCCAAGCCAAGCGCCACCATAGCAATACCGTCTGTCGACTTCTGGGGTGGGACAGGATAAAAATTATATGATTTAGCGACTCCTGCAAAGTCAGGATAAAATCTGCCGTCGTGCGGAGAACCAACCAGCCTTTGCACAATCACAGCCATTTTTTCTTCTTCAAGTCGATAAGCCGTTGCTTTCATATAATCCTGTGCCTTCTTATAAAACGTAGAGGCATATACTCCTTTAATGCAATGAAGGAGTTTATTGAGCCTAACGTTTATATCGGGGTCATTATTAGGTATCATAAATGTTTGATATACTCCGGCAAACGGCTGAAACTGGGAATCCTCAAGCAGACTGGATGAACGCACCGCAAGCGGCTCTTTAACAGTTTCAAGAAAATCAAGAAGTTTTTTCTTGGCTTCTGAAGGGAAAACGGTAGCTTCCGTAAATTTGCTTGTTATTTCTGTATCAATATAACTGCTTAGTGTAAACACATCGAGACGGTTCATATCTAAGAATTGGTCGAACACATCGGTTGCAATTATAACTGCAGATGGGACAGAGATTTCCACATTTTCAAATTTATAACGAATCTTATTATTGTTAATAAGTGTGTTTACAAAGCCAAGTCCTCTTGCTTTTCCCCCAAGTGAACCACTACCTATTCGCGCAAAACTATTTTTTGGATCAAAAGATTCTTTGCTGAATTCGGTGATAATGCCTCTAAGCCTAAGTTCCTGGTAAATATTAATCGAAGTAATCAAATCATCCCTAAGATCGACTAAAGTTTCGAATTCAGAAACTTTTCTTGGTCGCAACTTATGGGCTAGCCAGAACTCTGTACGTGCTTTAAGCCATTTAGAGAAATGATTTCTCTCTGCATGATAACGGATGCTTTCAATAGGAATAATTTTTAACTGTTCTTCCAACGTTTTCAGGTTAGCGGCTCTGCCTATTACTTTACCATCAGGTGTCTGGAAAATGAAATCGCCAAAGCCGAAGTTGTTCATCATGAAATCACGCAATTCATGAAGAAGTCTGGGAGAGCCTTTTAATAAGAATGCTGCACCTGCTTCATAAGCTTTTTGTTCAAAATCCGAGTTACTTGACTGAAGCAAAATAGGGATATCCTCTTGCCGGATTTTTACAGCTTTGGTAAATTTAATCCCTGCTTCTGGATCCCTTACACCCATGTGTCTGAAATTACTATCGGTTATTATTCCAAGAATATATTCCTCATATGTTGTATAATAATGCCACGCTTCTTCATAAGTTGTGCATAAAAGAATTTTTGGTCGTGCCCTCATACGGAGGAATTTGTGGGTGATATTTACTCCCTCATATATAAGCCTTTGAGATTGTTTGAATATTTCCGTATAAATAAGAGGAAGGAAAGTAGAATAAAACTTTACATTATCTTCAACTAAAATGATTACCTGAACACCTACTGATGAAGTATCATTTTCAACGTTTATTCTATCTTCGGCATATTTAACAATACCTATTAGTAATCGGAAATCGCCCTGCCAGATAAAAATTCGATCAAAAATTGAAGTATCATAGTTGGCAATTAGTTCTTTCCTTTCTTTATTATCATAAGCAAGCAGAATAATCGGTAATGTAAGACCTGCTCTCCGTATCATCTGCGCAAATTTAATTACATGCATATCTTCGATATGAAGAGTAGTAATAATTAAATCAAAGGTATTTTCCGTAACTGCCAATTCAAGTGCTTCGCTGCCTGTAGTCACATGAGTAATTTCAGGCGCTTGGCTTAAGTTTAATACTTGGTATTCTTCCCTTAGTAGTTCGTAAAGACGACCATCTTCTTCAAAGAGATAATAATCATAGAGACTTGAAACAAGAAGAATTTCCCTTATTTTATATCGCATTAATTTTTGAAATTCCTTAATGCGACTGCTGAATATATCCTCTATATCAAATAATGCAGATCTGTCCATAAACCCGACTATTTTCTATTAATAATAATTCCGATAAGATTAATTATTATTTAAAGTTAGAACAAATATATTTAAATAACCCAAACAGCTATTTCGGAACGGACTATTTAATAAAACGCTCAATCATTACATAAGTCCCGTTATCCTCTTAACTTCCGGAATTCTAAACCTAAATTATAACAATAAAAATAGCTTTTCTTAATTTATTAAAAGTGTGTCAAACTAATCCCTGATCCAGCATAGCATCGGCAACTTTTAAGAAACCTGCAATATTGGCTCCATTAACATAATTACCGGGGGTGCTAAAACGCTCTGCGGTAGTTAGGCATGTTTCATGTATCTTAGTCATTATTTGATGCAGACGATGATCGACTTCATCTTTTGGCCAAGGAAGACGCATACTATCCTGAGACATCTCCAAACCGGATACTGCAACTCCGCCTGCATTGGCAGCTTTTCCCGGAGCAAAAAGCATTTCTGCTTCCTTGAATATTTTGTAGGCTTCAAGCGTAGTAGGCATATTAGCTGCTTCACAAACACACTTGCAGCCGTTTTTTATTAAAGATACTGCATCGTCTTTAAATATTTCATTTTGCGTTGCACATGGCATTGCTACATCAGCGACGACATCCCAGGGCCTTCTTCCGGAATAAAAATCTACATTAAACTTGTCGGCAAAATCCTGCACTCTGTCATTAGCGCTTGCCCTCATTCTCAACATAAAGTCAATCTTTTCGCCTGTGATTCCATTTTTATCATAAACAAATCCGTCAGGACCTGAAAGAGTGACAACTTTACCGCCTAATTGTGTTATTTTCTGAACAGCTCCCCATGCGACATTTCCGAAACCGGAAACAGCGAATACTTTTCCTTCAATATCTTCGCCTTTGGTTTTCAGCATTTCTTGAGCAAAATAAACAGCACCATAACCGGTAGCTTCAGGGCGTATTAAAGAGCCGCCCCAGTTTAAGCCTTTGCCGGTCAGTACACCTGAAAATTCATTTCTCAATTTTTTAAACTGACCGAAAAGAAATCCGATTTCTCTTCCTCCAACGCCAATATCGCCTGCAGGCACATCTGTATCTGGCCCAATATGCCTGAAAAGTTCCGACATAAAACTCTGACAAAATCTCATCACTTCATTATCACTTTTACCCTTAGGATCAAAATCGGAGCCGCCTTTTCCGCCACCCATAGGGAGCGTTGTTAAACTGTTTTTAAAAACCTGTTCAAATGCTAAGAACTTTAAAATGCCAAGCGTAACCGATGGGTGAAATCTCAATCCGCCTTTATATGGCCCAATAGCGCTGTTCATTTCAATCCTGTAACCGCGGTTGATATGAATTTCTCCCTGATCATTCATCCAGGGAACACGAAAAATAATTATTCTTTCCGGCTCAACCATTCTTTCCAGAATTTTGGCTGAACGGTATTCCGGGTGACGCTCTAAAACAACTTCCAGAGACTCCATAATTTCCTGTACAGCCTGATGAAATTCCGGTTCATTTTGATTTTTAGATTTTACTTCAACTAATAATTTTGCGACATATTCAGACATAATAAACTCTCAATTAATCTGTTTATAAAAAAATTGAATTATGACTTTGGAAAACAAAGGCAAGCTTATAAAAATTTCCTAACACTAATATTTTTGAAATGAAATCTATAAAGGAGGGGCATAAAACCAGTCGACGGCAGGCAAAATATTTAACTCGTTTTACAAGAGAGTTAAATTGAAAAAATCGTATTACTACTTTAATTTTTTTATAATTTTTCATAAGCCGGTCAAATTAATTCTTGACACAACTACGCTCCCCCTTTTGGGGATTCCATTCTTCCTGTTGAAAATTTGATATAATTTCTTTTCACATCCAGAAGTAGATTTTTTATTTGAATAAAGTTAGCATTTAAATAACTTAAAAGCTTAACCTGTTTATTTTAGATTTATAAAATAAAGATACAAATATTCTGAATTTTTCAAACTTGTTTTAAGATATTTCTTAAGTTTCAAAGCCCTGGAAGCTTGTCTCTTAAAAAAATTAAAGTTTCTAGAAATTACAGTGGAAATAGTTTATTTTTAACATATTTAGTAGATTTCTGAAGAAAATTCACTTTTTTTAATTTTTTTTAACGAGAATATCATGTCGGAACAAATTATAAAACAAAAAATTGAACAGGCAAGCCAAGTACTGGATGAAAAGAATATCGACTTATGGTTAACGTTTGTCAGGGAAACAGGGAGCATAAAAGATCCAGCAATGGAAATGATTTCCGGAGTGGAATGCACATGGCAGTCTGCATTAATGATAGGCAGGGATGGAGATTCGACTGCAATTGTAGGTGAATATGATGTAGAAAACTTCCGGAGATTTACTCCTTATAAAAATGTGATTGGCTATGTAAAATCAATCAGAGAACCTTTAGCAGAATATTTAAGATATAGAAATCCGAAAAAGATAGCTATTAATTTTTCAAAAAATTCCAACCTAGCCGATGGATTGACACATGGTATGTATTTAATTCTTTCTGATCATTTAATGGAAACTAAATTTTCGAAAATACTTGTCTCCTCGGAAGAAGTAATTTCAGCCTTACGCGGACGAAAATCCAAAGCTGAATTAGAGATTATGAAATACGCCGTTGATGAGACCTTAAAGATTTTTGACAAAATGAAAAGCTATATTATACCGAATAAAAGTGAACTTGAAATAGCTGAATCTATAAAAAAATTGACAAAAAAACTTGGTTACGGACTTTCATGGGAAGAAGATTACTGTCCGGCAATTTTTACCGGACCTGAAGCAAAAAGCGCGCATGCAGCTCCCTCAAAAAGGAAAGTCAAAAGAGGACATCTTGTTAACGCCGATTTTGGAATACGTTATAAAGGATATTGTTCCGATCTTCAAAGGACATGGTATGTATTAAAAAACAATGAAACGAAAGCGCCGGTGGAAGTACAAAGAGGCTTTGACGTAATAATAAAATCAATTCAAAAGGTTGCAGATAAATTAAAACCCGGTGTAACCGGTTTGGAAATGGATACTATTGCCAGAGATTATATTACTTCAAGAGGGTATGAAGAATTTCCTCACGGGCTCGGACACCAGGTTGGCAAAGCTGCGCATGATGGCGGAGGAGGCTTATTTCCTCAATGGGAAAAATATGGCGACCTGCCTTTTTTAAAGATTGAAGAATCGCAAGTCTATACTATTGAACCAAGACTTTACGTGGAAGGTTATGGAACTGCTACAATTGAGGAAGAAGTTGTCGTAACAAAAACTGGATGCGAATTTTTATCCAAGCCGCAAAAAGAATTGATATTAATCTCTTAAAATTAGCCGAAAGAAAGAAATAAGAACAAAATAAACGTTCAAAATTCACAATCACTTGCATTAGCCTCAATAAGAAGCCGGCTATACTCATCAAAAGTAATTTCTTTAGCCCCAAACATCTTCAAGTGTTCTGTCATATACTGAACATCTAAAAGAACAAACTTTCTTCCATTAAGATGCTCAATTAAGTTCATCAAAGCAAACTTGGAAGCCTGCGATACGCGGGAAAACATAGACTCACCGAAAAAGGATCCTTTATAAGTTATCCCGTAAAGCCCGCCGACTAAGTTATCATTCTGCAATACTTCCACAGTATGCACATGACCAATTTTTTCCAAACGTAAATAAGCTTCAATCAACTCTCCGGAAATCCATGTTTTGTCTCTTTCGGCACAACCCCTCACAACTGATAAAAAATCCAAATCGAATTTAACTTCAAAATTCAATTTAGGAATTTCCTTTTTTAAAGAACGCGGAAAATTGAAACCATCCAATGGTATTATAGTACGTATGGAAGGCATATACCAGTTTATCTCGCCGGTTGATTCATCTGCCATTGGAAAGGCACCACCAGCATATAACCTAAGCATACTTGCAGGTTCTAATAATTCCTTCGGGTCAAATTTATGCTGTTCATTCATTTGAAAATAGCCGATCAAGAATTTGATTTCGGCTTATTAGATACCTTATCAAAATATCTATCAATTATTTATTGTAATTATTCGTCTGCTTTCACTTCAAAACGAATTATTTCATATCCTTTTATCGATTCATAAGCAGAAAATACGACACCGGCTAATACATTCAACATCCCCGCGAGGAAAAGGAATGTAACGACATAATTTAAATTTTCATTAGCGAATAGGTATTCCAGTCCGATAAAAAGTGATGTGAGAACAAAAAAACCTACGGCAATAGCATTTGCTACTACTGAATTCCGAACCAGTTTAACTCTATAGCCTAAAGCAGAAAGTTGCCGAGCAAGGCTGTGTAATCTTATGTTTTCCTCATAAGTAAATTCTTTTTCACCGGCTTTCAGAATCAATCTTCTTTTTTCTTCATTCAGTAACCTTATACGGTTTACCACAAGCGAATATTTATTATTCATTCCAAGAATTAGCAATCCACAAGCCGAGATCATAATGCCCGGGGCAAGCATTAATTGGATAACCTGTACGATTGAAATATGATTTCCCATTTTTAAACTTTTTATAAAACAAAGAAATTATTTATACATTAAATTTAATTTATAAATTAACTATTCACTAATCAAATACGGAACCCTGATAATAGTTGTATATTTTAGCGATTGAAAAGTGGTTCTGTATGATAATTATTTAAGATAGATTTTTTTAAGTATTGAAGGAGAAGTTGTATAATGTACAATTATAGCTATAAGTTTCCGATAAATATTTATTATATACCTTTTTCCAAGTCTGTTTCGCTTACCTTCTTTTTGAACCAATGCGATATATCTGTTCTTTTAATAAAATCAATAACCACCGAATCATTTGATTCTAGCAATTCTTTCGGGGAGCCAATAAAATGAATAATTCCTTCGTTAAGCATAGCGACTCTATCTGCTATATTTTTTACGCTATACATATCATGCGTAACTATAACAGAAGTAACTTTTATTTTTTCACTTAATTCTTTTATCAGGTTGTCAATTGAATCCGACATTATAGGATCCAAGCCTGTAGTGGGCTCATCATAAAGTATATAAGTAGGATTAGTTACAAGCGCTCTTGCAAGACCTACGCGTTTTTTCATACCGCCGGAAAGCTCAGATGGTTTTAAATTTTCTGTATCGGGTAGACCAACAAGTTCAAGTTTTTCCGAAATTGTGACCGCTATTTCCGTTTTCGAAAATTCATATTGCGATTCGACAAGCGGCAGGGCGACATTTTCTCCAACGGTCATTGAATCAAAGAGAGCGGCACCCTGAAATAGAAATCCAAAATGTTTTCTTAGTTCATACAATTTTTTAATCTCTAATTCATCTATCCTTTGACCTTCAACTTTAACATAGCCGGAATCAGGATAGAGTAATCCGACAATATGTTTAATAAGAACACTCTTACCGCAACCGCTTTTACCTATAATTGCTATAGTCTCTCCCTTGTTTATTTGAAGATTAACACCGTTTAAAACTTTGTTATCTCCAAATCTTTTATAGAGATTATTTATTTCGATCATATTATAAGTTATAATTACATAAATTCTTTGTTCTAAAATAGTTAAAAATATTATAGGAAACTGATTAACCTGTCTGGCGGATGAACGGTTAATTTCCTACATTTATTTAAAAAATTAGATTTTTTATGAAACTGTCTCAATTCACAATAATTTCATTTATAATATATTCTGTTTTGCTTCATGCTCAAATAGGTGTAATGAATTATTATACCATAAACCAATATGGGTTAACTTCGCCCGGGGCTATGAAATACGGTTTATACGGTTATGATAACCCTGCAATGCTTTCTACACAAAGCGGACCCGATATATTTTTTACTTGGTCTAATAAAATAGGTATATTAAATAACTTTGACAATTGGGGCTTGTTTTCTTCAATTCCCCATTTTGGATTTGCAGTTGTTAATTCAAGACTTTACGGCGCTTCTTTGAATAATTATAAAATTTCCGGATCACTTGGCGATGATGCATTCAGTTATGGTTTAAGTTACTCATGGAATTCAGGAAATGAAGGAGCGTTTAATGCTTCAAACTTATATACAATCGGTGCGCTGATCAGACCAAATGAATATCTTTCACTGGGCTTAATTGGCAATCTCCCAACTTCCGGAAGGAGTGAGGGAGTAATAGATCTTGCAGTTCGTCCTTTAGGAGATGAATTTATTTCGGTATTCGGAGATTATTCTATTAAAAAGGATAGATACCCCGGTGAAATTGAATGGAGTACAGGCGCCGCTTTTGAAGCTTTACCAGGTATAAGATTAATTGGCAGATATTTTAATAATAAATTATTTTCCGCCGGAGTTGACTTAAGCTTTGGAAACTTCGGCATTTCTTCCGGTACTCATTTTGATGATGGAGGGAAGAAAAGTTTTAATACTTATGGCATAAGAATAGGTTCTTACGATAGAAATACTATTCGTAATTTTAATTCCCAAGAAGATTATCTAAAAATAAACCTGAACGGACCATTAGAATATCAAAGGTATAAGTTTTTTGATAATTCAAATACACTGTTGAATACTATTCAGGAAATCAAAGCAGCTATAGAAGATAAGACAATTGCAGGTATTGCAATCAATACTTCCGGAATGTTAATAAACAAGGAGAAACTTTGGGAATTGCGAGAAGAATTAAAACAATTCAAAGCGGCTGGGAAGCATGTTGTTATATATATAGATAAACCGGAAATACAAGCGTATGACCTCGCTTCAATTGCCGATAAAATAATCATGGACCCACAGGGCATGGTAATACTGGAAGGATTCTTAGCCGGAAGACAATATTACAAAGATGCACTGGAAAAACTTGGTATAGGATTTACAGAATGGAGATATTATAAATACAAATCCTTTAATGAAACATACTCCAGGGATAACATGAGCGAAGCAGACAGCGCTCAATTACAGGATTTGAT
>CAZUCY010000060.1:0-20587 GCA_964618785.1 uncultured Ignavibacteriaceae bacterium
TTGGTTGTGTTGAAATCCGGTACAAATATTTTTTCAAAAAAGTTTAATAAATATATAGCAAAGAGACTTTATATTCAATTTGTTAATTAATATTTTTAGTGATTAGTTTCACCTGCAATTAAAATAAAAAAAATGAATTTTAAGCCTGGTTTTTGGGGGAATAATTATAAATTTGCAAAACTATTGAAATTGTATTCATTAAATCAAATTCCTTCCGTTTTTTTAATTTTATACATTGTTAAAATTGATTTAAATCTATTTGATTTGATTATAAGTCAGAATCAGGAAATATAGATGCGGACAACTAAAATAACTAAAGATGCCAATCACAAAAAATTGCTAAAAGTATTTATTTTGGATACAAATGTGATTCTTCATGATGCAACTTGTATAGATCATTTTCAGGAACATGATATAGTAATACCGCTGACTGTTATTGAAGAACTTGATCATTTTAAAAGAGGTAATCAGGTTATCAACCTAAATGCAAGAGAATTTGCACGTACACTCGATTCCATGACAGGTAAAGCATTATTCAACGGAGGTGTATCGATTGGTAAGGGGAGAGGAAAAGTAAAAATCGGAATTGCACGGGATATAGCTGGTGAAATAAAAGGTATTTTTAAGGAAGATACTCCCGATCATAGAATACTTTCGGTAGCCTTTGAGTGGAATAAAAAATTTAAAGATAGGACAGTCGTTCTTGTAAGCAAGGATGTGAATCTGAGAATGAAGGCAAAAGCTCTGGGAATACTTGCTGAAGATTATACTACCGACAGGGTTACCAGTTTGGAAGAATTGTATACAGGTACGGAAATTATTGAAGACTTTGACGATGATTTTATTGTTAAACTGTTCCAATCTCCTTATGAAATGCCCGCAAAGCAGATACTAAAGAAACTGGATAGAGATGCTGTTCCTAATAAATTTTATATCATCAGGAATAGTAGCCGTTCTGTTCTTGCATATCTTGATTCGGAAATGGAATACTTGCGTAAGGTGGATAAAAATATTATTTACGGTATTAAACCGCGCAATGCTGAACAGACTTTTGCAGTTGATGCTTTATCCAACAATAATATTCAGCTTGTTACATTAACCGGTAAAGCGGGAACAGGAAAAACTCTGCTTGCGCTTGCTAGTGCGCTGCATGTCCGGAAATTTTACCGTCAGATATTCGTTGCCCGTCCCATTGTACCATTAAGCAATAAAGATATCGGATTTCTTCCTGGTGATGTACAAAGTAAAATTGAGCCATACATTCAACCGCTTTGGGATAACCTGAGGGTTATTCAAGATCAATTTACTGAGAGTGATAAACAAAACCAGCTTATAACAAATATGATAAAAGAACAGAAACTTGTCATCGAACCTCTATCATATATTAGAGGGCGTAGTTTACAGAGAATATTTTTTATAGTTGATGAAGCGCAAAATCTTACACCTCATGAGATTAAAACTATTATTACTCGTGCAGGAGAAGGTTCCAAAGTTGTTTTTACGGGAGATATTTACCAAATAGATCATCCTTACCTTGATTCTCAATCAAATGGGTTATCATACTTAATAGATCATTTTAAAGGTCAGAAGTTATATGCGCATGTGAATCTTGAAAAGGGAGAACGGTCAGAACTTGCAGAACTTGCAAGTAATTTGCTGTAAGAGTAATTAGTAATTAATTATCCTTCGGTAAACAATGGCAATTCAGCTTGATTTTTTTAATTTGATATAGTTTTAGGTAATTTGGCTAAAAATTCATTCCATTCTTACTTATTTTTAACTTAATTATTTTTTATAAAAGTTTATTAGATGAAAATTGCAGTTTTATTATCCGGCGGAGTCGATAGTTCAGTAGCCTTGCGTTTGTTAAAAGACCAGGGACATGAAGTAACAGCATTTTATTTAAAGATATGGCTGCAGGATGAATTTTCATTTTTGGGAGAATGTCCCTGGGAAGAAGATCTAAAATACGCGCGAGCCGTATGCGAGCAGGTGGAAATTCCCATCGAAGTAATCCCGCTGCAAACTGAGTATTGGGAGACGGTTGTAACTTATACAATTTCGGAAATTAAAGAAGGCAGAACTCCAAATCCCGATATTTTCTGTAACAGCCTCATTAAATTCGGACAATTTTATAATAAGATAGATTCTACTTTTGAAAAAGTTGCAAGCGGTCATTATGCAAATGTAAAATTACATAACAATAAATATGAATTAATTATGTCTCCCGACCCCATTAAGGATCAAACATATTTTTTAGCATATTTAACACAAAATCAGTTATCCAGGGCATTATTTCCAATCGGTGAATTTAAAAAAAGTGATGTCAGAAATTTTGCGCATTCATTTCTGCTTCCAACTATGGATAGAAGGGATAGCCAAGGTATTTGTTTCCTCGGTCAAATCAAATTTGATGAATTTATTAAACATCATCTCGGCGAGATTAAGGGAGACATTGTTGATATGGATACGGGGAAAATAATAGGCGTGCATAACGGATATTATTATTATACAATCGGGCAGAGGTCCGGCTTGGGATTATCGGGAGGCCCGTGGTACGTAGTAAAAAAAGATATTAAAGAAAATATTATCTTCATATCAAGAGAAGATCTTTCAAAAAGAGAAAAAAAAATATTTTCAGCTGGTAAGTTTAATTGGATTCTGGAAGAAAAGCCGTCGATTAATAATTTAAAAGTAAAAATCAGGCATGGCGCCAGAATGTATAACTGCATTCTAAATTTTAAAAATGAAGGTGAAGCAGAAGTAAATTTAGAAACGCCGGATCAGGGAATTGCACCGGGACAATTTGCAGTTTTTTATCGGGATAATTTGTGTCTCGGAGGTGGTATAATACTTTAATGTAAGTATTGAAAAACTCAAAGATGAATAAATAATTTAATAAGAGTAATTATTTGAATTATACGAACAACATAAATTTATCATTAAGTAAATGCTTTATTGATCTCATTTTTATATTTTTAAAACTATAATTAATTGTGTTGGATTTTATTATAAGTTGGGAGTACGTACTATGTCAAAAACCGAAAAAAATTTAAAAGAAGCTTTTGCAGGTGAAAGCCAGGCAAATCAAAAATACAATGCCTTTGCTAAGAAAGCTGAAAGGGAGGGCTTTCCTAATATTGCCCGGTTATTTAGAACAGCTGCTGAAGCAGAAAAAATTCATGCTGAAGGGCATTTAAATTCATTAGAGGGAGTCGGGGCTACAGTTGACAATCTTAAGGCTGCAGTTGCAGGAGAAACATATGAATTTACTGAAATGTATCCCCCTATGCTGGAAGAAGCGATAGCTGAAAATCACAAAGCAAAACGTATGTTTGGTTATGCGCTCAAAGCTGAAGAAGTTCATGCTAAATTGTATAAACTGGCTCTTGCGGCTGCTGAGCATGGAAAAGATCTGGATAGTGTCGAGCTTTATCTTTGTCCCGTTTGCGGTAATATAGAAATAGGAAAACCGTCGGAAAATTGTTTCATTTGCGGTGCATTAGCCGAAAAATTTATTCGACTTTAATTTATTCCGCATTAACGTATTTTGATTTACTTAAGCATATTCAACTTAATATTTTAAAAAAGAAAAATAGTGTGGAAAACATTACTGGAATAATAATTCATTTGAATTATTACGGTAATATTTGCATTTAATTATAAGTCGAAAAGGAAGTCATTATTTATGAAATATACAGTAGAAGGTTCTGATTTGAATTTTGATCAGGTAGTACTAAAATCCGATATCCCTGTTCTGGTGGATTTTTGGGCGCCGTGGTGCGTCCCGTGCCGTTCCGTTGCTCCGATTGTCGATGAAATAGCAATAGAATATCTTGGAAAGCTGAAGGTTGTAAAATTAAATACTGATGATAACCAGGAAGTTGCTATTCGTTACGGAATAAGAAGCATTCCTACATTAGGCATATTCAATAATGGTTTGGTCGTTGATGGTATTATAGGCGCTGTGCCAAAGAACTTGATTGAAAATAGAATTAAACCTTTTATTCATGAAATTAATTAATTACTCATGTTATGTAATTTTCAAAATTTTCTTAAATGATTCCATGTTGTAACACAGGGAATTTAGCTTGAGAAGGTTATTGCAAATTGGCCCGACTTAAAAGTCGGGACAATTTTAAAGATCAAATAGTTTTGCAGCGCTCTCTGCCAGCCTGCGGGTTTCGCCCATAGAATGATTGATTATAATCCAGGTTGGCAGGCAATTGAACGAATTGCAGTATCATAATATAATTATTCGTAAGGTGACTTATTATGAGGAAGTAGAATTATTATAAGTGGTTTAAGAATGCCGGCTGTAATTTATTTTAAGCTAATCTTCTATTTGAACATTGTCGGAAATTTCATTTGTGTTATCCGTTTTAGCCGGGAAAAGGAGAGTTAATATGTTCCCGACCCTGTCTATACCGTGTAAAATCCCTTTACAAAAATCTCCATTTATAAACATAGTCTGCATTTCTTCTTTAATTTCACCCCATGTATTTTTAGGTACTTTTTCTCTTATCCCGCTGTCTGTTAAAATATAAAATTGCCTGCCTTCAAGAAGAATAAAAATCAGAATAGCTGCATTATTGGGTGTTTTCCCTATTCCTAAACGCATAAATTCTGCCTGCGCGAGTTCTTTAACCGGTTTTTTCCTGTTAAAAAAATGGCGGTGCTCTCTAATTGTAACGCAGATTCTTCCGGCTGTTTTCTTCTCCGTTTCTTTAATTTTATGGGAGATGCGGAGAAGTTCATCGTCGTTAATAAAATGATATATTAATCTTTTTTCCATATTAAAATTATTTTTATATATATAAAAGTATGAAAGAGTTGTAAATATTACAATAAGGAAAATAATAAAGGCAATAAAAAAGCACAGTGACCTGTTCACTGTGCTTTTAACCAATTAATGAATATTACTATTTTCTTGAGACAGTAATGTCTCCACCTGAAGTTTTTGCGACAAGTTCATTCCCGCCTTTATTTAAATCTGCCTCATATTTGCTTGAAGATATGTTGGTCACATTATTTCCCGGAAAATCGCAGTGTATACTCCCTCCGGATGTTGACAATCTTGCATTAGCGCTGAAGTCGGGTGGAAGTTTGATATTAATATCTCCCCCCGATGTTTCTAAATGAATACCCTTATTTTGTCCGGTATACTCTAATTCAACATCTCCTCCTGAAGTACTGGCGTCTATTTTACCATTGCTGCCGACTAATTTGATGCCGCCTCCAGAAGTATAAGCTGAAAGGTCGCCGTTAAATCCGGTTGATTTTATATCTCCCCCTGATGTCTTTAAATCAAAATTTCCGCTACTATTTTCCAAACTTACTTCACCGCCCGAAGTTGAAGCTATAGTGCTGCCGTTCGTGTTTACAATACTAATATCTCCGCCGGAAGTACCCAAATCTATTTTCCCGTTCAAATCTTCCAATCGGATGTCACCCCCGCTGCTGGATACTTTTGCATCATAATTCCGGGGAAGTTTGATTTCAAATCGTAGTTTAATTCCTCTGCCGAAGTTAAAAAAGCTCCATTCGTTGTGTCCTTTGGCAGTTACTGTAACTCCTTCGTTGCTTTGATCAAAATCAAATTTAACTTTTTTCTCAGCCCTTTCATTTCCAAATATCTTGATATAAACCTCCGGTTCATCCGAGGTTGTGATTTTAACATCACCGGAATAAGCTTTCAATTTAAAACTCTTCCCGGGTACTGTATTATAAGTTTTTTCATAAAGGACCTTATAACTCGAATCCTCAAATTCGTTATAATGTACGCAGCCAAAAGAGGAAATACACAAAATCATCAAAACAGGAATAAAATATCCCGTTCTACAAAAAATTATTTTTCTCATTGTCACCTCCTATAAGTTTATCTTTTAGACTTGGATTTTTTAAAAAGGTTACTATTATAAAATACCTGGCTTCAATATATCCATTTGAATTAGCAATTCAATTATTTAAATGACCGCCGGTCGGTAAAATAAAACAACGGTAATGTTTGTGAAAATTACGGCTGGAATTTTCGGAAAGCAGGATTGCCGTATTATTATAAAATGATGATGGTTTAATAGAGAAAATTCTTTGATTATATACATTTATTAGGTTGTTAATTTTTATTCTGTAAAAAGTACATTGACATGGAATAATAATTTTTATATAATTAAAAGTGTAATTCAAAAGATTTTCATTTTTCATTGTTGTAACAAAAAAAACAAAATAATATTAGTAAAATGAATAAATTCGTAAAATCAGGTTCGAAAATTTTATTATTTATTACTTGTTTTTTTATTATAACGTTATTTTTTGATCAGGCAAACCTGCTTGATATTATATTGGGGAACGATGTCAGCATTGAAATTCAGCATCCTGAAGAAGTCGATGCTTCACTTCTTCAAACCACACCATTTTTAGATCAGATATGCTTTGATAATGTTTTTTTCACCGGTAAATGTGATATCAATAATGCTGCATGCCCGGTGATACTTGCTAAAATGGTAATCGTTGATGAAGACAGTCCATTTACTGAAACCATAATTCCTGAAGTTACTGAATCGAGTAATGCTTTTGAAAACGAATTTCAGACAGATTCCTACTCTTTTATTAACATTCAAAATGCCATATACCTTCACAATCGAACACTTCTAATTTAGAATCACTTAACTCTCAATATATAAATTTCAGTCAACGCTTAAGCCATTGATTAATGGCAGAAGCGCGGAGCAATGTGTAGTATATGATTTAAGTCCCATGTGACTTAATCAGTGTTGGCTCTATAATTGATTCTTTTTTTTATATGTAAAATAGTGGGTTCTATGAAAAGTCGATTCAATAAACTATTATTTCAAGCAATAAGTCTATTTACTTTCTTTCTGCTTTTGTCATCTATTTGTTATCCAAAAATACCGGAGGATAATAATGATTCGGTAAAAATTAATTTATCCGTGGCAGAAAAGAGATTTTTACAAAATAATCTTCAACTACTTGCGGCAAAATATAACATTAATGCTGCAAGAGCTGCAATAATCCAGGCTGAATTGTGGAGTAATCCGAATGTTTCAATCGGGCAAAATATATATAATAAGTTTACCGGAAAATATTTTGACTTTACAAAAACCGGGAATACCGATATACAAATTCAGCAGCTTATTTTGCTTGCGGGGAAACGAAATGATCAGATAAAAATAGCCGAAATAAATTCTAATATTGCAGAAGACTCTTTTTATGATTTGCTCAGGACTCTGAAATCCGAACTTCGAACTGATTTATATGACCTTTATTTCTTGCAGGAGTCGCTTTATTTCTATGATGAAACAATCCCTTCCGTAAAAAAGACAGTAGACGCTTCTGAAAAAATTTTTGAAAACCATTCAATTCTTCTTGCTGAAGTACTCAGGTTAAAGTCGCTATTATTTACACTTGAAAGCGAGAGATTGTCCATCGTAACTCAAATTTCAGGAATTGAAAATGACTTGAATATTCTTCTTGCTGATTCCACCGGGATAAATTCCTATTTCATTCCGCAGATAAATTATCAGTCGTTTGATAGTTCAGATGTAAAGAATATTTCACTAAATGATGCAATTCAAACAGCCTATGAGAGCAGGACAGATATTAAAATAGCCGGATTAAATTTAAAATCTGAAGAAGCTAATCTTGCACTTCAAAAAGCCCTTGCTATTCCCGACGTAACTCTTGGCGGTGCTTATTCCCGCCATGGAAGTTATGTCCCCGATTATATTGCTCTTACGCTTTCAATTGATTTGCCGCTATTTAACCGCAACCAGGGAAACATTATTGTCTCTGAAAATAATATTGAAGCCGACAAAGTTTTACTAAACCAGGCAAAGAATTCCGTAAAAAAGGATGTTGTCTCAGCTTATGATAAGGCTTTTGAGACCAATAAACTTTACCGGAATTTTGATAATAAGTTTACCGATGAGTATAAAAAATTAGCATCCGGTATGATCGCTAATTACGAAAACAGGAATATGACAATAATTGAGTTCACGGATTTTTATGAATCATATAGAACCAGTATCCTTCAAACGATACAACTTCAAAACAGCCGAATTGATTCATTCGAAAATTTAAATTTTGCCGCCGGTAAAGATTTACTTCCTCCGGCGGGAGAGTAAGGTATTTATAATTTATTACTCACTTGAAAGGAGGAATAAAATGAAACATCTATTGAAAGTTCTTTTGTACCCGTTAGTAATGTTGGTAATTCTATTAATTGTCAGCTTGTCTTGGCAAAGTTGTACGGACGCAGATGGAAAACAAGTATCGGAAGCGCTTAATAAAAAGGTAACTGTAAGCAATGACGGGCAAATACTAACATTTCCTAAAGATAGTCCCGGGCTGTATGAATTAAATGTTTCCCCTGCAGAAAAAGGATCGGCAGCATTGTCGGTTATTGCGCCGGCGCGGGTAGTTGCCAGTATATTACATTCAAAGATTACCGCGTCTGCAATTGTCTTATTTGATTCTCCCGATGTTACTTCTTTATATTCGCAATATAAACAGAGCAAAGCAAATGTCGATTTAACATCCAGGAATCTCATCAGGACAAAACAGATGTATGAAAATCTTGGGGTTACGGGTAAAGATTTAAATCAGGCAGAAACAGATGCTGCTACTGCGAAAGCAAACCTGGAAGAAATGGAAGGAAGGCTTAAAGTTTTAGGTTACAACCCGTCGGAAATTGAAAATTTGAAAGGTGATATGGTATGGTTGATGGCAGATGTTCCTGAGGCGCAGCTTAACGAAATCTCTAAAGGTAGAACGATCCGTATTACTCTGGCAGCTTTCCCTGATAAAATTTTTACAGGCAGAATAGATGCAATCGGAAGTATAATTGATCCAAATACCCGGGAAATAAAAGTGCGTATTTCCCTTCCAAACCCTGATGATAAATTTCTTCCCGGGATGTTTGCTCAGGCTGATTTTGGAAATAAAATAAGTGATGCCTATGTATTGCCTTTATCTGCAGTTGTTACTGTTGAAGGAAACAACTATCTGTTTATTCAGACCGCTCCAAATACTTTTGAAAGAAGAAAAGTAATTATGGCAAGTTCCGATGCATCAAAATTAATCATTCTTAGCGGTTTAAATGAAAACGAAAAAGTCGTTACTTCAGGTGCAATACTTCTAAAAGGTATCAGCTTTGGATACTGAAATTATTAATAATTAATTTACTGATATAATATGATACGTAAACTTCTTGGATTTTCATTAAATCAACGACTGGCAACAATTGCAATAGTAATATGCTGTATTTCAGCCGGAATCTGGTCCTGGATAGAATTGAAAAAGGAAGCCTACCCGGACGTAGGAGATACTGAGGTTGAAGTGATTTCAACTTATCCCGGGCAGGCGGCACAGGATGTTGAGCAACAGGTAACACTTCCGCTTGAACGGGCGCTTAATGGCGTGCCTAAAGTAATTAACCGGCGTTCTAAGACTATTTTTGGGCTTTCCGTAATTGATCTGACTTTTGAAGATGGAACCGATGATTATTTTGCACGTCAGCAGGTGCTGGAAAAAGTGAACGATGCCGTACTTCCTTCTGGAGTAAATCCAACTCTTGGTCCATTAACCGGGCCAGTTGATGAGATATTCCGTTATGTAATTGAATCAAACGATAAATATACTCCAATGCAATTGAGGACTCTGCAGGATTGGGAAATTATTCCAAGGCTGCTTCAGGTTCCCGGTATTGCCGATGTAGTAAATTTTGGCGGATTGGTAATGCAGTATCATGTTATTACTTCTCCCGATAAACTTTTCCGGTACAGCCTTTCACTGCAGAATATAATAGACGCTGTGCAGGCAAATAATGTTAATACCGGAGGTAATATTATACGAAGGGGAGAACAGGGATTTGTTGTAAGAGGTATTGGCGCCATTCGCAAAAAGGAAGATATTGAAAATATAGTATTGAAATCGGACAATGGAGTACCGGTCTATATAAGAGATGTAGCTACAGTAGAAGAACATCCATCTCCGCCAACAGGTATTCTTGGTTATACAATCCGTTATAGTGATTCGGCAAAAGTGGATGTAAATTCAAGCATCCAGGGTTTGCTTGCAATGAGGCGCGGTGAAAACCCTTCTGAAGTAATTGAAGGATTAAAAGAAAAAGTGAAAGGAATAAATGAAAATGTCCTTCCCGAAGGTGTTCGTCTGCGTATTACCTATGATAGAAGTCAGTTGGTAGGTTATACTATCAATACGGTATCCCGTACATTATTCGAAGGATTCTCAATAGTAATACTTGTGCTTATATTTTTTATCGGCAGCGTGCGCTCTGCATTGGTTGTCGCAACAACAATTCCTATCTCTCTTCTTTTTGCATTTAATATGATGAAAATGACCGGAATACCGGCAAACCTGTTGTCCCTTGGTGCAATTGACTTCGGAATTATTGTAGACGGCGCGGTTGTCATGGTCGAAAATATTATGAGACGATATAGAGACGCCACGCCTGAAGAAAAAAGCCAGGGTATTATCCGTTTAACTTTAACAGCGGCGCAAGAGGTAGGCAGAGAAATATTTTTCTCAATAACAATTATTATCCTTGCATATTTACCTATATTTTCTTTTCAAAGGGTTGAAGGTAAACTCTTTTCACCAATGGCATATACTCTTTCTTATGCTATTGCAGGCTCAATGATTTTAGCATTGACAGCTATACCCGTGTTTATGACCATAATATACAGGAAACATTTTACTTCTCAATATCCCGGTAAAATTGAATGGCATAATCCCGTTTATCATTGGATAGAGAAACAATATTCCAAAGCTATTGAGCTTTTTACAAAACACCCTCTGTCCGTTGTAATTACTTCATTCGCAATTGTTATAATAGTGGCTGTATTCGGCGCCAGGAATATCGGAACTGAATTCTTGCCTGAACTGGATGAGGGAGCCTTTAATATAAGGTGTTTTTTCCCTGTGGGAATTACGCTTGAGGATGCCGCAGTTTATTGTCCGGTAATAAGAAATGTAATTAGTAATCACAAGCAGGTTAATGTTGTGTTGACACAATTGGGTCGCAATGATGACGGCACAGATCCCTACGGACCAAACCGGCTTGAGATTCTGGTTGGATTAAAAGATTATTCTACATGGACTAAAGATACAAGCAAAGAAGAACTTCTTATAAAATTAAAAAATGAGTTGGAACAGGCAGTTCCCAGCGCTCAAATCCTTTTTTCTCAGCCAATTCTTGATAATGTTACAGAAGCCGTAACGGGAAGTGTCGCTGATCTTGCGATATTATTAGATGGAGAAGATTTAAATTTTATGAGACAAAAAGCAGACTCAATTCTTGGTATAATTAGAAAACTTCCAGGCGCAAGCGAATCCGGTATAGAACAGGAGGGGGATCAGGCGCAGCTTTCTGTCGAGATTAACAGGGAAGCGGCAGCAAGGTTCGGAATAAATGTAAGCGATATTCAAAGAATGATTGAAGCCGCAATAGGAGGTAAGGCTGTTAGTACTCTTTATGATGATAAAGGAAGGAGATTTGATATTGTTGTACGCTATTCATCTGATTATCGCAGCTCAATTCAGGCTGTTGAAAATATGCTGGTTGCTTCATCTAATGGTAACAGAATTCCTATGTCGCAATTGGCTTCAATTAAACTTGTCGATGGTCCGACAATTATTCAGCGTGAAAATGGAGAAAGGCAAGTTTCTGTTCGCACCAATATTCGCGGCCGCGATCAGGGCGGGTTTGTAACAGAAGCACAAAATAAAGTTGCATCGGCTATTACCTTACCTAAAGGATATTCTATAGAATGGGGAGGGCAGTTTGAAAACCTTGCTCGTGCAGGAAAACGTCTTGCTGTTGTAATTCCGCTTACAATTGGAATAGTCTTTTTATTATTATTTTCAATGTACAGGAATATTAAGCATGTTGCTGTTGCAATGTCGTGTATTCCATTTGCATTAATCGGGGGAATTCTTGCGTTGCTAATTAGAGGATATAATTTTAATGTTTCTGCAGGTGTTGGCTTTATATCATTATTTGGTGTTTCTATAATTGCAGGTGTACTCTATGTTTCGAGAACTAATCGCCTTATTGAAGATTACGGTATGAATATTAACGATGCAGTTAAAAAATCGGCTGCAATTCAACTTCGTCCTAATTTAATGACAATTTTGCTTGCTTTATTGGGTTTAATTCCTGCTGCACGGGCAACAGGCATTGGCTCTGATGTTCAAAGACCCTTAGCCACGGTAATTGTCGGCGGCTTATGTACAGCGCTCATCCTAACGCTGTTAACATTGCCTTCGCTTTATCTGTTACTTGAAAAGAATAAAAATAATAATAACAATAATATATTGGCTGAATAACATTGGGAAACGTATATTTGCAAATAGATAAAAAATATAATCCCTGTATTAGGAGGTAATCAATGCTTGAAGTAAAATTCTTTTTAGACGAGAGTGATCTATACGAGGATAAGCCGAAGCATGAATATATAATGCGTTATCTTATGCATCATTCCATTATGGGAGCTTCTGTATTTGAAGCAAAAATCGGATATGGGCTTAAGCATCATCTTCATCATCCTCAAAATTTAGGCAATGTAGATGAAAATCCAATTATGATTATGTTCATTGATGAAGAAGAAAAAGTAGAAAAGGTACTTCCTCATCTGAAGGAAGTTCTTAATCAAGGATTAATTGTTGAAACGAAGGTAGAACGCATTTAATAAATTAATCCAAAAAACAATTAAGTTATTTTTAATAATAATCGGACTTGAATATTTGCGATGTCCGTATATAATATTTTATCATGTAATTTCCGGATTAATTTTAAAGGTAAAAAATGCGCTTCAATAAAATTGTAATTATTATTTGTTTATCTCTTCTGATTTGTTCTTGTGAAACAGTATATGGACAAAAAATAAGTGAAAACAATCTAAGCGGGAATTTATATCTGGATGCAAATATTACTATCTCAGACCATTTCCAAAATGTAAGAATGCAAAATTTATCCTATGTAACTGATTTGGATGTAAAAAAGGAAAAGTCTCCTCTCCTCGCCGGAATATTATCGGGAATCCTGCCCGGTGCGGGAGAATTTTATACTGGGCAGTATTTAAAAGCAGCTATCTTTTTAGCAGTTGAAACCGCCTCAATTACTACCGCAATGATTTACAATCATAAGGCAAATTATCAAACAGCATTTTTTGAGTGGTATAACAATCAGCATTGGAGTCCTGTCCGGTATGCACAATGGACTATTACAAATGCAAAATCTATTAATCATAATGTCGACCCCTCGCAATATAATGTTTTTAACAGTAATGGAAGTTTAAACTGGAGCGAGTTGAATAGATTAGAAAGCGCCTTGGGCACTGATGGCAATGGCAGCGGGTATGCGCACGAATTAGCTGTTTTCGGATCTCAGGATTTCTATGAAATAACCGGCAAATATCCCCAGTTTGTTGCCGGGTGGGATACTTTTCCTTATCAAAATTATATTGATTTCAATAATTATGTATTGCCTCAAATGTCATGGTATGCGCATCAAAGGGGACTTGCTAATTCGCTCTACCAAACTTCGTATTTTTTTATTGGTGTAATTTATGTGAATCATTTTTTAAGTATACTTGATGCAATCTGGAGCGCGCATACTTATAACAGCCGGATTGCTATGAATGTAAGTGTTCAAAATATTAATGTAGCCGGAGGAGTGGATATTAGTCCAACTTTAAATATTAGTTACAATTTTTAGCAATAGTGTTATAAAAATTTTTTACTTACTAATACATCTTATGCAATTGGTATTTAAAATTGCCCCGATATTTATGCCGGGACATATATTATACAGTACTCCGGCTTTAACCAATTTTGTATGAAATTTGCTGCTTGGTAATTCAAGCCCCTTGTGAAAAGCTAATAATACGTAAGCTGTCATTTTTCCCAGATTTATTCCAAAGGAATAGAAATGCCAAAACCTATGGTTATAGATCAATTTATTTTGCGAAATATGAGTAACTAACCTAAATATGAACTAAAATAAATATCTATTAATCTTTGTTATAATTTGTTCATTAAAATTAGTGACATAAATTTAATACGTTGTTAAAGGGTGGCATTGTTAGGTTATGTTAGCTTTTCAATTGACAAATAAAGTAATAATTATATTAATATTTTCCCGGGAGATATAATGAATATAAACATAAAACTATTTTTACAATTCTTTTTCGCCCTCGCTGTCTTATTTGCTAAGCCAATATTCCCGCAACAATTAGACGGCGGCGCTTTTGGCGCACCGGTAGTCAAGTTCGGTTCTATGGCGGGACAGAATGCAATTTTAACCGGCGGAAGATTCGGCTGGGTGATAGACAGCAGTATAGTGCTCGGCGGCGGCATATATGCGCTGGAAAGCAGGGTTAAAACAAATATTGTTGACCCTATAAGCGGACAGGATATTCTGCTTGGTTTTAACTGCGGCGGTATTGAGCTGGAATATATATTTTTCCCAGGAAGTAAAATTCATTATTCTGTAGATATGTTTATTGCCGGTGCGGGAACTACTTATGGTGTAGCAAATAAAAATGTACCTCATTCAAGCTATTTCAGCCAAAATCTTCTGTTAGTAGAACCACAAGTAAATATTGAATTTAACATTGTTAACTGGTTTCATTTAGATACAGGTGTAAGTTACAGGATCTGCGTACCCCCCGGAACTGACAGTTTTTACGATACCGGTGGGATAGGCTTGCATGATTTACAGAGTTTATCGGCAGTACTTACTTTTAAATTTGGTGAATTTTAAAATATTTAATAATATTATTAATTGAGAAAATTATGAAAAAGCTTACTTACTTTATAGAAATAAACCGGTACAATTTTCCCGAATGGCCGATGCCAACAATAAGTTTTTTGTTTGTTTTTCTATCGATTAACTTGTTGTATGTTTCGTCAGCCCAGCAAACTTTCAGGGATTCAATTGCATTTGAATCAAATCAGACAGGTACTCTAAATAATTATTCCCCGATGTCCCAATTAAATTATGCAGTTCAGGAGCATTACATTTTAGATGGTTCCCTTCCAATATCAGTATTTGATGCACCGGAATTAAGCGGGATGGATACCCTAAACGAATTTGTGCCGCTGTCCGAATTTACTTATGCAGGACTGCAGCGCTATACTCTCGATGGATCTCTTCCAAGAACTGTTACCGAAATAAAACCAACCAATCTTGCAATTCTTGGCGGACTTTATTTAGGTACATTTATAGGTCTTCACATTTATCAGCATAATGCCTGGTGGAAGGATCAAAGGCGCGGTTTCCATTTTGAAGAAGACTGGGTTTCCGCATTACAGGCTGATAAATCCGGTCATGCTTACGGCGGATATATGGCATCCTATTTAATGAGTGAAGGCTTAATGGCATCGGGGTTTGACTGGAATGATGCAACACTCTGGGGCGCTGTCTTCGGATGCGTTTATCAAACTTATGTTGAGACTAATGACGGTTTTGCCAAAGAGTGGGGATTCAGTCCCTCCGATTGGTATTTTGATGTACTTGGACCATTATTCTTTTTAGCCCAGCATCATGTAGAGGCATTGCAAAACATTACTCCTAAATGGCAGTATGTCCCTACCACATGGTACGGACAACCTCAAATTGTGCGGCCAAGTACCGTATTTGATGACTATAACAGTTCGTCATTCTATTGGTCTTTAAATGTTTACAACATTCTTCCGGAGCAGTTAAAACAATACTGGCTCCCATGGCTGAATATTGCTGTTGGCTATGGTGCAAACGCAGTGGATGCCGTTTCAGATCCGAACGAGCCGCCGGACCAACTTTCCCAAAGACGCTATATTGTATGTTTGGATTATGATTTAGTCAAACTGTTGCCTGATGGAGGACCGTTCTGGAATTGGTTTAGGCAAAGCCTGGATTTAATTAAATTTCCAGCGCCGTCATTTGAATTTTCAAATGGCATAACAAGATTTAGATTATTTTATCCATTTCATCTTCATTTAGGCAGTCTTAAATTTTAAATTATTATACGATTAAATAAGGATGCTTCTAATAACTATTGAATTTGATATTCATAAAGTCAAAGATTTCTGAATAACCAGTTTTGTTGGCATAATAAAAAGTTTTTAGAAGTATCCCCAATCAAAGTAGCATTTAATATAATATAATAGTTTACTCTGTCATTATTAATTTGAAATAGTTTAACAAAAATATTTTGTCAAATTGTTAGTAGTTAATAAGGAAAGATAATCAAGCCATGATGGAAACTATATTCTTTATAAAATTATTAAATCTCATTTAGCTTCTAACATCTTTTCCGGTTATAATTATTCTTAGCTTAAAGGATATAAATACATCATGGCTATCCGAAGGTGTAATTAGAAAACGAAAGTAACTCCGAATTTAAATTGATCATAAGCCAAAGGTGCGGCGGTATTAAACGGCCAGTTCATTTCATCATGTCTTAATTCATAAAGACCGTATGAAAGAGCATTCTTCAAAATAAAGTTTATTACCGGCGCTGCGTAAGGGGATGAGTCTAAAATTTCATTAACAAAGCCGTCTATAGCCCATTGCCCTGCAGCTTCAATTGCTGCACCGCCTGCCCATGCCCAGAAAATATGTCTCGGAAATATAACCGATCTTTCATAACCTGCATCAATTGAGATGTTTGGTGAAAACTGAAACTTTATACCGCCCTCCATGCTGTTGCCGAAACGAAATGTCTGATTGTATAAATCAGTTGTATTCTTATCGTCTATATTAAAAGGCGCATCTTCCATTCTTAGCTTTGACCATTCGAACGAATACGTATGATACGGAATGATTGCGGCTGAACCTAAGTTATAGCCGTACCCTGTCGATCTGCCGAATCCAAAACGCCATAAATCAGTTCTTAAATCAGCGCTCCCCGATGAATTGTTAGCAAGGTCTACTGAGATATCGCTGATATAAAAATATTTAAAATTGTACTCGAGAATATTATCCTCGTTGAAATTGCTATTTTCATGAGTGTAGCCAAGCTTTACTTCAAGAAGGCTTGGATTTCCAAATGATTCATTAAAATTTTCTATGCTGATTTTTGAAATACCATAATTTGCGGTAATAGTCGGGTTTCCGCTGAATTCATATTTAAACATGTTAAATCTGAAATTATAATGCCGGTGGCGATGCGCCCCATTAACGCTATCTGCTACTGTTGTATCTTTATTCTGTGGATATATATATATGAAACTAATCAAACTTAACATTATAGAAAAGAGTAATTTTTTCGAAAGCATTTGTTCCTCCTTTGATTTTACAAAGTTCCTTTTAATTATTATTAAGTCATATTATAAGTTCAATCTCCGTGCCGCTTTTTTATTAAATAAAAAGATAAATTTGCTCTCAAAATCTGAGTAGTTGAATAATTTGTTAGACATAAATAACATTTTATTGTACATATCTTGCTTATCCCGGCTATCAGTTTTGACAATACATTTTACAAAAAGGTTACCGCATAAAATTAAAAAGATTAATAAGTGATGGTAGGATTTATTGTCAGACGGTAAAAAAATGATGAATAACGGTTGGTTTAATCAGTTTAATAAAGAAGCAATAAAGAGTGAAAAGATAATTTATTTAAGCGGCAATGAATAAAATGCGGCAAATTTTATTGCCGCATTAAAAAAAGTTATTATCTTCTTCAACTAAATATCTTTCGCATATTAAAGAATGAATTTACTTAAATCCCTGTTTTTAACAATAGTATCTAACTTCTGTTTTACAGTCTTCGCTGAAATCTTTACTTTCTCAACTGGAATTTTATCTGGAACATCAAAAAGAATTTCATCCAGCAGTGTAGTCAAAATAGTATGAAGCCTTCGGGCTCCGATATTTTCTACCTGATCATTAACTTCTGAAGCTATGCGGGCAATCTCTTTTATTGCGTCCTGTGTAAATTCCAACTTTACGCCTTCGGTTTCAAGAAGAGCATTGTATTGTTTTAGTAGAGCATTTTCGGGCATTGTTAAAATTTTAATAAAATCTTCCTGTGAAAGACTTTTAAGTTCAACCCGTATCGGAAAACGACCTTGCAGTTCAGGGATTAAATCTGATGGCTTCGAAACATGGAACGCTCCTGAGGCAATAAACAAAATATGATCTGTTTTTACAATGCCATATTTTGTATTTACATTTGATCCTTCAACAATAGGCAAAAGATCTCTTTGAACTCCTTCACGGGAAACATCCGGACCTGCGCCCTTTCCACCTCCGGCAACTTTATCAATCTCATCAATAAAAATAATTCCTGATTCCTGAACTCTATCAATTGCTTCTTTCTGTACGGCATCCATATCGATTAGCTTTTGCGCTTCTTCCTGCGCAATTATTGCCTTTGCCTCGGAAATCGGGGTCTTTCTTTTCTTTTTCTTTTTGGGCATTATGTTACCCATAATTTCCTGGAAATTTATTCCAAGATCATCAAGACCAAACGGTCCAAGCACCTGCATACCTATAGAGTTCTGCGAGTTAGCATCGAACTCAATCATTTTATTGTCAAGCTCGCCGTTTTTTAATTTTTGTTTCATCCACTCGCGTGTTTTTTGATTTTGATAAGCTTCATTGTTTGCATCAACTTCGACGTTTTCTTCGTTGTTTACCTTTTTAACAGGTGGAATCAGAAAATCTAGAATCCTTTCATCTGCCAGTTCCTCGGCTTTTGATTGAACTTCAGCCGTTTTTTCAGACTTAACCATGTTAACTGCATAGTCTGCCAAATCTCTTATCATTGATTCGACATCTCTTCCGACGTATCCAACCTCGGTAAATTTAGAAGCTTCAACTTTAACAAAAGGAGCTTCAGCAAGTTTTGCGAGTCGACGTGCAATTTCTGTTTTCCCAACACCGGTAGGTCCTATTAAAATAATATTATTAGGTAAAATTTCTTCTCTTAATTTATCCGGTATCTGCTGGCGGCGCCACCTGTTTCTTAATGCAATTGCAACCGCTCTTTTGGCTTCGGTTTGCCCAATTATATATTTGTCAAGTTCATTTACTATCTGGGAAGGGGTTAATGCTTTCATTGGTTTATTTTTCATTTTTTTCTTTAACTATGTTAGAGTACTTCAACGTTAATTTTATCATTTGTGTAAATACAGATTTCAGAAGCTGTTTTCAAGGCTTCTTCAACTATATCTTTTGAAGAAAGAGAGCTGTATTTTTTCAGCATTTTAGCAGCCGCTAAAGCATACATGCCGCCGGAGCCTATTGCCACAATTTGATCATCGGGTTCAATTACATCACCATTGCCGGATATAATTAATGCCTTTCCGCTAGTGATTACAGCAAGCATAGCTTCTAGTTTTCTTAAATATTTATCCGTCCGCCAATCTTTAGCAAGTTCCACTGCTGCCCGGTCAACGTTATCGTGATATTGTTCAAGTTTGTCTTCAAACCTTTCCATCAATGTAAAAGCATCGGCTGAAGCGCCTGCAAAACCGCAAAGTACCTTTCCGCTGCCAAGTTTTCTTATTTTTACTGCATTATGCTTCATCACTGTGTTTCCCAGAGTAACCTGACCATCGCCGCCAATTGCGGACTCTCCGTTATGCACTAATCCCAAAATAGTCGTTGCGTGCATTATATTATCCATATTACTGCTCCATTCATAGAAAAACTATTAAAATGTTTCATTATCTATTATAATCGTAATTTTCCCTTCACTCTTTATCAAAACAGATAAATATTTTTAATAAAGAATACTGCTAAAATTATATTCCGTCAATTAATGTGATAAAATATTTTTTTTTGAATGTTCAAAGTACAATATTTTTAATTTCGTACATAATTATAGAGAGTCTAATGAAATAATTTTTATTCAGCATCTTGCTATTACAAATCAGAAGTATAACGCTTAAATTTAACCGGGAATATCCTCGGAACTGATTTTTGATAATTTGTATATTTACTGCCAAACCTGTCAACTAATTTCTTTTCCTCAAAAATAGAACCAATGTAAAAGTAGGTAATTATGCAAATTAAAACAGTTAGATAAAATAAGTCCATTTCCGCTCTGAAACATAGGAATAGACTCAAAAATAAATATAAAGGGTGCCTGCAAAATTTATAAGGACCCTCAATTTTAAGGGTTAGTCTCTCATCAAGTTCAGCTATATTATAATCATTATTACAATAACGGAATATTTGATTTGTTCCTAAAAATTCCGGAATGCTAAAGTATTTTAATGTCCAGATAATTCCTGCCAGGTTTAGTAATTGTGGAATTAGAATAATTAAATCAAAAGGTCGCTGCAAATCAAAAATAATTAATCTTGGTTTGGGAAAAGATTGATAAATTAAATATAAAAGAAACAAAGAACTCAAAATATAAAAAAGACGGTAGAAAGCAATTATGTTTTCGTATCTTTCTATTAATATTTGTTTTACCATGTTTGAGGCTAGAAAGGAATGTACAAACCCGAACAGAGCAAATAGAATAATTATTAAAAATACATCTATTGCATAATCGATCATAGTTCCCTTCGCAGCCTTGCAATAGGAATCCTGAGCTGTTCCCTGTAT
>CAZUCY010000061.1:0-20426 GCA_964618785.1 uncultured Ignavibacteriaceae bacterium
TTTCATACTCCATTATGAATTTGAAGACATTTCCACCTGAATGGCAGCCGAAGCAATGATATATTTGCTTATCCTCACTCACTGTAAATGAAGGAGTTTTTTCATTGTGGAATGGACAAAGCCCTATATAATTTTTCCCTCTTTTCCTTAATTGAACATATTCCGAAATAATATCTACAATATTAGCAGCGGATCTTACTTCTTCAATTTTATTTTCGGATATTCTCATAAATAATCAATAAAAACAATAACGATTTAATAAATTAATTGCAATCACATTTAATATGTATTCTAACTCACTCAACTAATTTAATAAAAATAGATGATAAGATATTTATGTTATTTTTGTTAGAATGAGTCTGGCACTATAAAAAATAAAATACAACTAAAGTATAAAACAACCCTGATTTTGAAAACCATACATCATATTAAATTAAAAATATTTAAATTTCTTTTAACGATTTCCTAGGTTAAAAAGTAGCGACTCAAAAGAGCATTTTACATGTTAGTGTTATTTAATAAAATGTACTTTACGAAAGAGTTAATTCCGGTATTGTATTGATAAAACGAAGGACTATAAATGTTTGAACCAATAATAGATGCAAAGAAATATTGTAATAGTTTAACTAAGTACTCACGTTATAAGACAAAAGAAGTGTATATAGGAGATGTACCTTTAGGCGGTAATAATCCAATAAGGATTCAATCAATGACCACCACGGACACTATGGATACAAAGGCAACCGTAGAGCAGACAATCAGAATGATTAAATCCGGGTGCGAATACGTAAGGATAACCGCTCCTAGTAAACTTGAAGCTCAAAACCTTGAGCAAATAAAAAAAGAATTACAAAAAAGGGGTTACAAAGTTCCCCTTATAGCAGATATCCACTTTACTCCAAACGCCGCTGAAATTGCGGCAAGAATTGTTGAAAAAGTTCGTATTAACCCGGGAAATTATATTGATAGAAAGAAATTCCAGACAATAGAATATACAGATAATGATTATAATTCTGAAATTGAAAAAATAAGAGAAAGATTTT
The DNA here is from genome assembly GCA_964618785.1 of uncultured Ignavibacteriaceae bacterium. Classification (GTDB taxonomy): domain Bacteria; phylum Bacteroidota; class Ignavibacteria; order Ignavibacteriales; family Ignavibacteriaceae; genus FEN-1297. Next base: position 1,044 of record CAZUCY010000061.1, read on the forward strand.
CACCACTTGTAAAGATTTGTAAAGAATATGGAACTGCCATGAGGATAGGGACAAATCATGGTTCCCTTTCCGATAGGATTATGAGCCGGTACGGTGATACTCCTCTTGGAATGATAGAATCTGCTTTAGAATATGTACGCATATGTGAAGAACATTCTTATTATAATATTGTCCTTTCTATGAAAGCAAGCAATCCTCAAATAATGGTTCAGGCATACAGGCTTCTAGTTCAAAAAATGGAAGCCCAAGGGATGAACTATCCGCTGCACATCGGCGTAACTGAAGCCGGAGGAGGAGAAGACGGCAGAATAAAGTCAGCTTTAGGAATCGGCACTTTACTTGAAGATGGCATTGGAGATACTGTAAGAGTTTCACTCACAGAAGATCCCGAATTTGAAGCACCCGTTGCAATCCAATTAGTAAACAGATATAAAGAAAGGAAAAATCATAAACCAATCAAACCGGTCAAGGAACTTCTTTATGATCCATTTAATTATGCAAGACACCGCACTTTTGATATTTATGATATAGGCGGACAAAATGTTCCCAGAGTGATAACTGATTTCGGGAAATACGGCATTAAGGTTTATAAGGATCTTGCGGCCGTTGGATATTATTATGAATCTATTCTGGATAAATGGGACATAAGCGATGGTGCGCCGGATTTTATTTATCTCGGAGAAAATGAAGCACCTTTCGAATTACCGAACGGATTAAAAGCTATATATGATTATAAATTCTGGTTGGGAAAAGAAAACAATCAAAATAGTTTTCCTTTATTTTCAATCAAAGATTATTTACAGTCAAATAGAAAATCCCAAATATTAAACTTTGTTGTCGGAAATATTAATAGTTTAAATAAAGGCGTACTTGACTTAATTAAAGCTGATAAATCGACAGTAATTATATTGGAAACAGACAACACACATGGTATGCCCGAGCAGAGAAGGGCTTTTATTGACTTAATTTCTAATAATATTACTAATCCGGTTATTATAAAAAGAAATTATAATAATTTAAGTTTTGATGAATTAAGATTATTTGCAGCGACCGATTTTGGCGGACTCTTAGTTGATGGTTTTGGAGATGGGGTTTGGGCAAACGTTTTTAATATAACGGAATTAAATGATAACTATTCTGAGTCAAATGAAAACATTTTAGTTAACAACTTATTAAAACTGAAAGAATCTAAAGAAAAAGTAGTAAATAGAGTAATATTCGGCATTTTACAAGCTGCGAGAACCAGAATTTCAAAAACCGAATATATTGCTTGTCCTTCCTGCGGCCGGACATTATTTGATTTACAAAAAACAACTGATAGAATCAGGAAAAGGACAGAGCACCTAAAAGGAATTAAAATTGCAATTATGGGCTGTATTGTTAACGGTCCCGGGGAAATGTCTGATGCTGATTACGGTTATGTTGGTTCCGGCGCCGACAAAATAAATCTTTACAGGGGAAAAGATATTGTTCAAAGAAATATCCCAGCAGAATATGCTGTTGATAATTTAATTGAAATAATAAAAGAAGACAATAATTGGATTATGCCTAAATAATTTTAACAACAGTATTTTATATCACAAAATAATCGCAATTTTTCTAATGATATATTCGGGAATTATTGTAAATTAAATGATATTAATGTATATTTGTAAACTTAACTATGGATATGAAAATACTAAAACTTATATTTCTAATATTGAAAAGCTTTTGTGTTGAGCAACAAGAAAGTTAAAAATTGAAAGATGCACCCCGATAATTTCGGGGTGCATTTTTTTTGTATGATTTGTAAGGAAATAATAAAATATATTGAGGAATGGGCGCCTAAAGAAATAGCCTGGCAAAAAGATAATGTTGGTTTACAAATAGGAAAGGCAGAGAGAAAATTAAAAAACATCCTTCTCTGTTTGGAATTAACCAATGAGGTTATTGATGATGCCATCAAAAAGAGTTGTAATTTTATAATTTCTCATCACCCGCTTCTTTTCAATCCTCTCAAAAAGATAGACCTTCAAAACGATAAAAATTCAAAACTAATTGAACGATTAATAAAAAAAGATATCACACTTTATTCTGTGCATACCAATTTTGATTTTACAAAAGACGGCGTCAGTTTCGAATTGGCCAAGGTTCTAAAACTTAAAAACATTGACTTCTTAACCCGTACAAAATCAATGCAATATAAACTGGTGGTTTTTGTTCCATCAACATTTACTGAAAAAGTTTCAGATGCAATTTTTGAAGCCGGAGGTGGAGTAATCGGTGAATATAATAGATGCAGTTTTAGAACTAACGGTACAGGGACTTTCAGAGGTTCTGCTAGTGCAAATCCAACCGTTGGGGAAAAAGAGCGTTATGAAAAGTTGCAGGAAGTCCGGCTGGAAGTTATTGTAGATACATGGAAATTAAACAGAGTACTTTCAGCTCTTTTCAAAGTTCATCCTTACGAAGAAGCAGCTTATGATATTTACCCTCTGGAAAATCCCGGTAATTATGGAGGCGGCGCAATTGGTGAGTTGGAAAATTTTTACTCTAAAGTTGATTTTTTAAAATTCATATCAGAACAATTAAAGGTTAAGAATTTCCGGTATGTGGAAAGCGCAAAAAATAAGATTAAGAAAGTAGCTGTTTGTGGAGGAGCGGGAAGCGATTTAATACAAGCAGCAATAAATGCTCATGCAGATGCTTATATTACCGCTGATATCAAATATCATTCATTTCATGATGCAGCGGGTAAAATTCTTTTAATTGATGGAGGACATTATGAGACGGAGATTCATTCGTTGAATGAATTAAAAAGAAAACTTTTAAATTATGCAGGAATTAAAAATTCAAAAATTAAAGTATTTAAATACAATAGATCAACTAATCCGGTTATTTTTTATAATAATTAAGTAAGGAGCACAGTTAAATTGTTTGATAGATTAAAAATATTATATGAGTTGCAGAACTTAGATGATCAACTTGATGAGCTGGAAGAACTTCGCGGAGATCTTCCTAATGCTGTAGAAGCTCTTGAAGAAAAAATTTCTACTATGAAAAACGGTGTTACTCTAAAAGAAAAAGAGCAAAAAGATTCTCTTAAAAAAAGAGAAGATAACGATGAAGAAATAGATAAGCTTAAAGAAAATCAGAAAAGGTTCAAAGCTCAATTGTACCAGGTCAGAAATAATAAAGAATATGACGCGCTGACAAAAGAGATTGATCATACTGAAGAAAAAATATCAAAGTTGGAAGCTGAAAATAATACTCTTGCAGATTTGAGTAAAAGATTGACAGATGAAATTGAAGAAATTACTCCACAAATGGATGAGCTGAAAGACGAATTAAAAACAAAAGAATCTGATTTAAAAGAAATTATTAAAGCAAATGAAAAAGAAGAAGCTAAGTTAAGGACAAAGAGAAAAGAAATTGAGATTTTAACAAAGAAACCTGATTACTCTGCTTATATGCGAATAAGAAAAGCAAAAAAAGGGACGGCCGTAACCACAATCAAACGTTCGGCTTGTTCAGGGTGCCATAATATAGTTCCACCTCAGCGCCAACTTGAAATAAGAAGGAATACTAAACTTTTCTTCTGCGAATATTGCGGTAGGATTTTGGTATCTACGGAAGTAGCTGAAACTATTGATGCTTAATATTGAATTAAAATTTTCCCTCTAACCTAACGCAGTCCTAAATACTGCTCTTGTACCGGCTAATAGTCGGTACGAGAAAGGTAAGGGGATTTTCATATACACTGAATTTTCTTTTAAGGTATCTTTTTTTTAATCAAAATCACGATTTCCAAAAACAATTTATTTTAGTAAGCGTTTAAAATTGATAATTCCACCTTCTTTCTAATTTCCTGCTGTTTTCCGAAGAGTTATTTATTATATTTGCCACAATTAAATAACTTAATTTATAAACTAATTAAAATCATTTTAAATTAAAGAAATAATACGATTAGGTTGTAAATTAAAATACAGCTTAATATTGAATAAAAAATAGTTCAGGCTGGGCAGTTGCTCCGATAATATCGGGGAGGAAAGTCCGAACTTCATAGAACAGGGCGCCGGGTAATTCCCGGGGTGCCGGGTAACCTATGATAAATAGGTTAAAAAGGTATACGGAAAGTGCCACAGAAAATATACCGTCCCGATTTTTCGGGATAAGGGTGAAAAGGCAGGGTAAAAGCCTACCGCGGAAATGGTAACATTTCCGGTCCCAATGGGATCCTGATTTATTCAGCAAATAGCTGTTTAACCGGGACAAGGCAAACCACGCCCGAAGCAAGGTCAAGTATGGGAATCTTTCTGGTTTTAACCGGGACAAAGTTGTTCGCTTTGATTGTCTGCTTTATAGCAGGATGGATTTCCGGGTGGACCGCTAAAGCCCAGCAGTAATGCCGGGACAAGATAAATAACTGCCGTCCTGATTTTATCGGGATTACAAAATTCGGCTTATAGGCCTAAACTATTTTTTGTTCTTTTAATTATCTCTTGGATAATTTTTATGTTGAAAAAGCGTTGGAAATTAAAAGACGTTAAAGATACCTTTATATCAAAATCTTTAGCAGACAACTTAAATATTTCTGAAGTTCTTTCCAATTTGCTTATTCTAAGAGACATAAAAAACTTTAACGAAGCAAAGAACTTTTTCCGACCTTCTTTGGACACATTAAATGACCCATTTTTAATGGACGGTATGGAAACGGCCACTTACCGCTTAATAAAAGCATTAACGGAAAATCAACTTATTTGCATATATGGAGATTATGATGTTGACGGAACTTGTTCAACAGCATTACTTTACCTTTTCTTAAAAGAACTTGGCGCCAATGTTGAGTTTTATATTCCACAGCGTCTTACCGAAGGATACGGATTATCACAAAGCGGAATTGATTACGTTAAAAGCAAAGGAACTTCCTTATTAATAACTGTTGATTGCGGAATAACTGCAATTGAAGAAACCCGGTATGCAAATACACTTGATATAGATGTAATTATTTGTGATCATCATCAGCCGAAAGACGAAATACCTTGCGCTCTTGCAGTGCTTGATCCTTTAAAACCTTACTGCAGGTATCCTTTTAAGTATCTTTCAGGCGCAGGAGTTGCATTCAAACTTGCACAGGGAGTAGCAGAAAGAATCGGAAAAAGAGAGTTACCTTTGCAGTATCTTGATTTAGTTGCAATGGCGGGCGCTGCAGATATCGTCCCTCTTATTGAAGAGAACAGAGTACTCGTAAAAGAGGGACTGACTATGATAAATACTAATCCCCGCCCAGGTGTTGAAGCTTTGATTGAAAGTAGTAACATGGTCCCCGGCAGTTTAACTTCCGGACAGATTGTGTTTACCGTTGCTCCAAGGATAAATGCAGTCGGTAGGTTGGGCGATGCGCAGCGTGCTGTTGAATTATTAATAACAAAAGACAAAATCCGGGCGATGGAACTTGCTCAAGTACTGGAAACAGAAAATTATCAAAGAAGAAAAATTGATGAAGATACTTATGACAGCGCGCTTGATATTATAGAAAACTCCTTAGATTTAAGTGAAGATACAGCAATTATTCTTCATCGGGAAAAATGGCATCCGGGAGTAATTGGAATTGTAGCTTCAAGGCTTGTTGAAAAATATTACCGTCCTACTATAATGCTTACTACTGTTGATGGTATTGCAAAGGGTTCGGCAAGAAGCATCTCTAATTTTAATATTTATGAAGCATTGAAAAAATGCGAAGATCTCTTAATTCAATTTGGCGGTCATCAGGCTGCAGCAGGGTTGGCAGTGGAAGTTGAAAAAATAGACGAATTTAGATCAAAGTTTAATCAGGTTGTTAAAGAATCAGTGAATGAGAATGATCTTTTACCCGAAATACATATTGACTCTAAGTTAAAATTTTCGGAAATAACACCCAAGTTTTTAAGAATCATTGAACAATTTGCGCCTTTTGGACCAGGCAATATGCGTCCCGTTTTCTTGTCTGAAGATGTTGAAATTATTAATACGCCAAGGATTGTTGGAATGAATCATCTGCTATTGAGCTTAAAACAAAACAACTGCGATAAAGTGTTCGATTGTATTGGTTTTAACATGGCAGATTACCTGGAAACAATCAGATACTGTTCATCGGTTGATGTAGTCTATGCAATAGATAAATCAGTAAGAGATGGAAGAACTTTTCCACAATTCAAATTAAAAGATATAAAAGCAAAAGAAACTATTTAGGAGAGGCATTAATGTCAGGACATTCAAAATGGGCAACGACTAAAAGAAAGAAAGCCGTAATTGACGCAAAACGCGGCAAAGCTTTCACCAAAATAATCAAGGAAATAACAATTGCCGCTAGAGAAGGGGGCGGAGATCCGGTTGGGAATCCACGTTTAAGGCTTGCAGTGGACAACGCCAAAGCCGTAAATATGCCTGCCGATAATATAGAGAGGGCAATAAAAAAGGCTACCGGTGAATTAGAAGGGACTACATATCATGAATTAATGTACGAAGGCTACGGGCCCGCCGGTGTTGCAATTTTAGTTGAAGTTGCAACCGATAATAAAAACAGAACCGTTGCCGAAGTAAGGCACCTCTTTAGTAAGGGCGGAGGAGGTATGGGAGAAACCGGCTCGGTTGCTTGGATGTTTAATAAAAAAGGAGTTATAACTCTCCCCAGGCAGAACAAAAGCGAAGATGAAATGATGGAATTAATCCTCGATGCCAACGCCGAAGATCTGCAAAGTGAGGAGGAATTTTATATCGTTCAAACATCCATTGAATCATTTGAAATTGTCAGGAAAGCATTAATTGATAAAAAACTTACTATTGAAAATGCGTCTCTGCAATGGATAGCAAAAAATTACATTAATGTTACCGGTGAAGATGCAGAAAAAGTTGCAAAACTTCTTGAATCGCTTGAAGACAGTGATGATGTTCAGAATGTATATTCAAATGCAGAGCTGGATATAGTTTAATTATTTTTTTTGACTTAAACATTAAACATTTTATTTACTCTTCCGCAGGATTAAATGATTATACTCGGAGTAGATCCAGGGACCATTTTTACCGGTTTCGGGATAATTAATTATAATAAAAATTCCTTCGAACGGATAAAAAATGGTTTGATTAAGCTCTCTTCAACAAAAACTATTGCTCAAAAGCTTGAATTGATTTATGATGGGTTGTATAATATAATAAAAACTTACAATCCTGATGAGTTTGCCATTGAAACCGCGTTCTATGGGAAAAATGTTCAATCTGCAATGAAGATTGGTTATGCACGTGGTGTTTCAATTCTTGCAGCCATTCACAACAACGTACCTACAAGTGAATATTCTCCGAGAGAAATAAAAAAATCAATAGTCGGTAACGGTGCAGCATCCAAGGAGCAGGTTAATTATATGATCAGAACAATACTGAATATTAAAAACGATAAAATGCGATTTGATGAAAGCGATGCTCTTGCCATAGCTCTTTGTCATGCTTTCCGAATGAGGACCCCTTCCCAAAAGAGCAAGGACTGGAAATCTTTTGTTGAAGCATTCCCGGATCGAATTTTATAATAAATCATATTCAGAAACTCCTTGAAAGAATACTCTAAGCCAAGCTATTTTCTAAATTAATCCATTTCGATATTTCCCGTTCGAGGAAAGTTTATAAAACAATAAAATTTATTCAATCTTGATTAGATGTCGATCTAAAAACTAGGATTCATATTATGATAAACCGGTAATTAATAATTATAATCATATTGACTTTATTCTTAGTGCCCTTCGATAATATCTCCGGGCAGCTAAAAGGTTCGATCGACAGTGACATATGGAGCAAATTGGTAAGTAATAAGCCTGTGCAAAACAATCTTGAATCAATTAATGATCAAGAAGGCGAATGCTTAACTATATAGGAATTTCACTTATGACCGATAAGATATTCATAGTAAGCAAAGATTTGAACTATGATTCTGTTCATGATAAAATGCCAAATCCTTAGTCTATTCAATTTGAATTATGGTCATTTGATTTAGTAACAGAACACCTAATAATCTAGCAAAATTAAACGATAAAGATTTTGCTTTAAAATTTATTCTATTCTGCCGCTAAAATATGGGTAGAATTTATAGAAGTTGTTCCTATTATTATTCTAGCAGTTCTACTATTACTGCGTTAAAATTAGATTCGTGCAATAATCTGCAAACATTATTTTTGCTGTTAATCTTTTACTAAATTTCATTATATATTTATTTGTTAAATCAAGCGTTTACCTGTAAAGGCAAATATTTTCTTGACAATAAATTATTAAATCTTTTAATTTTATTAATACTTATTCCGAACTTTCCGACAGGCGAAAAATTTTCTTTAAGTTTTTTTTAATTATCAGATATAAGTAATTTTAGCTGTAACTTTTGCGGCTGAAAGCATGAAAGTTTCTTTACATAATTATTAATTTAGTATTGTTCTTAATCCGCCAGAGATAAAGGAGGAGGTCGATAAAAATAAGACCTAATTTTGCTGAAGAATATTATAATTGAGGAATGGATAATATTGCAGATAATAAAGATGATTTAGCAATAGAGAATTTTACTAAAGTTATAAAATTAAATCCGGATTATGAAATTGCAAATTATTGGCGTGCGGATGCCTATGCTGAACAAGGTGACTTTGAAAGAGCGATAGAAGATAGTACGAAAACCTTAGAATTGAATCCGGATTAAGTTGAAGTCTATGTTTATCCCGGGCTTGCCTATAAATATCAAAGTAATTATGACAAAGCAATAAAAGATATGAATATTGCAGCTCGCTTCGACTCGGAAGAAGCAATTGAAAAATTAAAAGAATTAGGACTGAAATCTTATCAAACGTCTAGTATAGGCTAATAATTTTTGATTCAATGCAATACAAATTAGACTGACAAAAATTAAATACTGTTCTTTCAATAAATATTGACTGTGTAAAATCATGATTATAAATACAAAAGAAGTGTATCAATTCAAAATCACATTGAATAATTCTAAACCATCCATATGGAGAAGAATAGTTGTCCCTTCTAACTATTCATTTTGGGATTTACACGTTGCTATTCAAGATTCTGTGGGATGGCTTGATTATCACCTTTCATCGGTGCTCAATAATCCTAAAAGCGAAGAATATGCCGATATGATTGAATGGGTGGGCAAAGATTTTAATCCGGAATATTTTGATCCGGGGGCTGTATTGTTTGATGATCCTAAAAAAAGATTTAATCGAATGAATGAATGGTAGGAATGAATCAACCCATTCAAGAAATTATCAGACAGAGATATTCCTGCCGTTCTTACATCGATGAACCGGTACAGGAAATGCATCAACAGGAACTGAGGAAGTTCTTAGAGATACAGCGCATCGGTCCTCTGGGAACACACGCACGGTTTGAACTTGTTGCTGCCGTACAGGACGAGAGACAATCTTTGAAAGGACTCGGCACGTACGGCTTTATCAGGAACCCTGCAGCTTTTATTATTGGTGCACTTGAACAAGGGCAAAAGAACCTTGAAGATTACGGATACCTTTTAGAGCATTTGGTACTTTCAGCTACCGGTATTGGTTTAAGAACTTGCTGGCTTGGCGGTACATTTACAAAAAGCAGTTTTGCAAAGAGAATATCTTTGCACGATAACGAAACTATTCCTGCCGTTGTTGCTGCAGGATATATGGAAGATAGAAGAGGAAAAGATGGAAAGATTCGGAAATACTTAAGCGCCGCTCGTCGCTTGCCGATGGAGCTGTTATTCTATATGGATACTTTCGATTGCCCGCTTACAATAGAAACCGCTGATGTGTATTCACAGCCCCTTGAGATGGTCCGCTTGGCTCCGTCAGCCTCTAATAAACAGCCATGGCGAATAGTCCGAATCGATGGTGCATGGCATTTTTATCTTCAACGGACAAAAGGGTATGGCAAAGGAACAATCTTATTTAACATTCTCCGGCTTGCCGACCTGCAGCGTGTCGATATGGGTATTGCAATGTGCCATTTTGAACTCACTGCCCGTGAACTTTGTCTCAATGGCAGTTGGGTTCTTGATGATCCAAAACTTCAAATGCCTGCAGGCACAGAATATACGGTAACCTGGAAAGCGTGAATTCTGCTTTGGCTGAATATTATTATGCAAAACTCTGATAAAAAAAACAGAAGTTTAGAAAAAATTAATTAAGTACTTTAGCCGCATAAATTGATACGTTCTTTAATTATTTATTCTATCTTTATTTGACAATTACAATAGGTAAATAAATTTATTCTGCAGCCCGTTATGTAAGTCAGGTTGCCAACATGATCTACAATTATAATAAATCAGTCAACTTCATTCACCGCTAAAAGTTCCGGTTTCAATTCTACCGTCTCCGGTCTCCCTCATTGTTGTTCCGTTTTACTTTTACTAAATTTCCTATGAAATAAACATAAAATAAATCATTTTTTATTTTAGGAATATATGACTAAAGATAATTACCCTGCCGCAGACGGAAAAGCCTCAAGATCATTCAAGCGCGAGCTGAGTTTGTTCGATTCTACTATGCTCGTGGTCGGCTCCATGATAGGTTCCGGGATTTTTATTGTAAGCGCAGATATCGCAAGAACTGTAGGATCGCCCGGCTACCTGTTATTAGTCTGGCTTATTACCGGGGCAATTACCATTATAGCTGCTCTTAGTTACGGAGAGCTTGCAGGTATGCTTCCGCATGCGGGCGGACAGTATGTTTATTTACGTGAAGCATATAATCCTTTAATAGGATTTCTTTATGGCTGGACGCTGTTCCTTGTTATTCAAACCGGTACTATAGCGGCAGTTGCCGTTGCTTTTGCTAAATATACCGGAGAAATTATTCCGTGGTTTAGTGAAAAGCATATTCTGTTGAATGTTATAGGATTTAAAATATCAGCCGCCCAAATTCTGGCAATAGCAAATATAACTTTCCTTACTTATACAAATATGCGAGGACTCCGTTCAGGTAAAATTGTTCAGAATGTTTTTACTTCTACTAAAGCAATTGCAATGATGGCGTTAATTATTCTTGTAATTATAATAAGCAAACATATAGGTACATTAACTGCAAGTTTTTCCAACTTCTGGAATCCAAGCTGGACGCATACTGCCGGGGGTAAAATTATTTCCGTTGAACCGCTTTCCGGTACGCTGCTGATTGCGGCAATTGGCGTTGCAATGGTAGGGTCCCTGTTTTCAAGCGATGCCTGGAATAATATTACTTTTACTTCAGGGGAAGTCGTTAATCCCAAAAGAAATATTCCTCTGAGTCTTTTCCTCGGAACGTTGATAGTAACGATTATATATATTGCCGCTAATCTTGCTTATATTTTTATCCTTCCGTTAAAAGGTAACCCCGGAGCGGCAAGCGTAATGGGAAGAGGGATACAATTTGCATTAAGCGACAGGGTTGCTACCGCTGCATCATCTATGGTCTTTGGCCAGCCTGCTGTTATTATTATGGCAGTTCTGATAATGATTTCTACCTTCGGCTGTAATAATGGTTTAATACTTTCCGGCGCCCGTGTTTATTATGCGATGGCTAAGGATAATTTGTTTTTTAAGAAAACCGGGACGTTAAATAAATGCTCTGTCCCGGGGTTTGCATTAATTGTCCAGGCATTATGGGCAAGCCTTCTTTGCCTTTCAGGAACTTACAGCAATTTGCTTGATTACGTAATATTTGCTGTACTGATTTTTTATATATTGACTATAACCGGTTTATTCTTATTAAGGAAAAAACAACCTGATGCCCACCGTCCTTATAAAGCTTGGGGCTATCCTGTTCTGCCGGCATTTTATATCCTGTGTGCCGCCGCTATTTCCATCGACCTTTTAATATTTAAACCTATGTATACCTGGCCTGGAATGGTTATTGTTGTGTTGGGGATACCGGTTTATTTTATATGGAAAAAATCTTTGCAATTAAATTGATGTAAGTTTAATTTTCGTTTTATAGTTAGGCGGAAATTTGGTTTACCCTTCCCTTAAAATGGGAAAGTCCGCCCCCAAAAGAGTGTTGGGGAAAGGGTTTATTATTACTTTTTTTAGTGGAGCATTAATGAATAAACCGGTTTTTAAATATCGTTGGTTCGTAGCTGGAGATATAAACGGCTTTTTCGGCTTAATGTTTGACAATCTTACAGTCCTTTCTTTCTTAGCCTTCATTTTAATATTTGCATTTAAATATCCCGCAGATATTGTTTTTGGTAAAATGTTTCCGGGTACTGCGTTCGGAGTTTTATTCGGTGATCTCGTCTATACATGGATAGCATTCAGGCTTGCAAAAAAGAATAATAATACTAATGTAACTGCTATGCCGCTCGGACTTGATACTCCTTCAACTATAGGTATTAGCCTTACAGTACTGGGACCTGCTTTTATCTATCTGAAAGGGAAAGGAATTGCAGAGTATGATGCTGCTATGATGACCTGGTATATTGGTATGGCAACAATGGTTATAATAGGAATTTTTAAGTTAGTTTTTTCTTTTTTCGGCGGGTGGGTTCAAAAGGTTGTTCCGCAAGCGGGATTGCTCGGCAGTCTTGCAGGTATTGGCCTGGCATTAATTGGTTTTATTCCTTTAATTGATATATTCGGTCTCCCTGTAATCGGCATGATTTCTCTCGGGTTAATATTATATACTCTTGTTGCAAAAATTAAATTACCGAAAAATTTTCCCGGCGTATTTGCGGCAATATTTATCGGTACGGCGCTTTATTATATTTTAGCTCCAATGGGTTTAGCCGGAGGAAGTTTTACTCCTCCGTCATTACAACTTCATTTTGGAATGCCTGTTCCAACGTTGGGTTTTATCCACGGATTTTTACAAGCGCTGAAATATTTGCCGATTGCTTTGCCGTTTGCAATTTTGACTATTGTTGGCGGTATAAATGTAACCGAAAGCGCTAAAGTAGCCGGAGATAATTATAATACAAGGGATATTTTGCTTACCGAAGCATGTTCAACACTTATAGCAGGAGTTTGCGGCGGTGTTGCACAAACTACGCCTTACATCGGTCATCCAGCCTATAAAGCCATGGGAAGCCGCTCCGGCTATACTGTACTTACGGGATTATTTATTGGTTTGGGCGGTATGCTAGGATATGTTTCATTCTTTGTTGAATTGATTCCACGTGCTGTCCTTGCACCTATATTAATTTTTGTCGCGCTTGAAATAATTGTACAGGCATTCAGAACTGTGCCGCCTTCACATACAACTGCCGTAGCATTTTCACTTTTCCCTAATGTAGCAAGATTGCTGCAGATTAAACTAAGCAATACTGATTTTATCCCGCTTGATAAATTTAACGGGCTTATGATAATCTCCGGTAAAACTTTACCCGAAATGCTGATAATAGTTGCACTCGGGAATGGATTTATTTTAACTGCAATGCTATGGGGCGCTTTTGTAGCCAAGCTGATTGACAGAAAACTGAGACAGGCGTCTTTGTATTTGGTAATAACAGCAGTGTTTACGTTCTTTGGAATAATACATTCTGCAATTCCCGACGGTGATTCATATTTCCCATGGAATTTACAGGGAGTATTCAAACAAATCCCGTATCAATTTTCTGCTGCTTACCTTGTACTTGCAGCGATGTTTTTTATTTTGTCATACGCAAAACAATCTGTATAGCGGATTTCCTGTATTGGCTTTAAAAGGTTCATTTAATAAGATTTTAAATACAGCATTTTGTATTTTACAATTAATAAAAAGCGATATTTAAAAATATTTCTTTAACTAAGATATATTTTAGGGATAAATTTTTGACGGCAGAATATCTTCATCAGATTTTTAAGAAATATCAAAAGGGCGATGCTACTGAAATTTCTTATTATTCAACTCTTGAGAAATTCGTAAAAGGATTTTCCGAATCTAAGAGAAAAAAGAAAATTGAGATTACTACAATTCCCAAGAAAACCGAAGCAGGAAATCCCGACTTTAGAATTTGGGACGGCAGGCAAAAAATAATCGGTTATATTGAAGCAAAAGATTTAGAAACCGATTTGGATAAAATCGAAGAGTCTGATCAGATAAAAAGATACATCTCAACTTTTCCAAATGTTTTGCTTACAAATTATACGGAATTCAAGTTATTCAGAGACGGCAAACGCATTGATAAAGTTTCAATTGCGCGTCCTTTTATTTTTAAAAAATTAAAAACAATTCCGCCTGTTGAGAATGAGGACGGTTTTTTTACACTGCTTGAAAATTTTTTGGATTTTTCTCTGCCAAAAACTTACACCGCCAAAACTCTTGCTGTTGAACTGGCAAAGCGTACTAAATTCCTTAAAGATGAAGTTATTATTGAAGAATTAAAAAGAAACGATGAGTCTATACATGGTTTTTATAATGCATTTAAAGAATTTTTAATTGCGGGGATTTCGGAAGATGAATTTTCTGACCTCTATTCGCAGACAATTACTTACGGGTTATTTGCTGCAAGGCTTCGTGCGGGTGATGAGTTTTCAAGAAGACTTGCATTTGATTTTATTCCCAAAACAATCGGTATTCTGAGAGATATTTTCAGATTTATTTCTCTGGAAGACCTTCCCCAGCAGATGGAAATAATAATTGATGATATTGCCGAAGTGCTTGCTGTCGCCGATGCAAAGAAAATACTTGATAAATATTATCACGATGGCAAAGGAAGCGATCCTATTCTGCACTTTTATGAAACTTTTCTTGAAGAATATGATCCGGCTACAAGGGAAAAAAGAGGTGTCTATTACACACCCGAGCCGGTTGTTTCTTTTATTGTTCGTTCTTTGCATGAAATCCTTAAAGAAAAATTTGAAATTGCCGATGGACTTGCTTCAAAAGATATTACTCTTCTGGATCCCGCCGGGGGAACACTCGGATTTCTCGCCTATGCAATTCGGATTGCAGTAGAAGAATTTGAAGGGAAATACGGTAAAGGTGTTGTAAAAGATTTTTTAAAATATCAGGTGCTTGAAAATTATTATGCATTTGAATTAATGATGGCGCCTTATGCAATAGGGCATATGAAGATGTCTTTTCTTCTTGAAGAGTTGGGCTATGTAATGAAGGATGACGAAAGGGTAAAGTATTATTTAACAAATACCCTCGATATGCAGGAACTTGATTCTGCAAAATTTCCGGGAATGTCTTCGCTTTCACATGAATCTCATGAAGCAGGTAAAGTTAAAAAGAAAGTACCTATCCTTGTTGTGCTTGGTAATCCGCCTTATTCAGGACATTCTTCAAATACCGGTGAATGGATTTCCGGGGAGATTAAAGAATATTATAAAGTTGACGGCAATCCTTTGGGCGAAAAAAATCCTAAATGGCTGCAGGATGATTATGTTAAATTTATCCGTTTTGCGCAATGGAAAATAGATCAGGCGGGTGAAGGAGTCGTCGGCTTCATAACGAATCACAGCTATTTGGATAACCCTACATTCCGCGGTATGCGGCAGTCCCTGATGAACAGTTTTGATGAAATTTATATATTGGATTTACATGGAAATTCGTTAAAAAAAGAAAAAGCGCCGGATGGCGCTAAGGACGAAAATGTCTTTGATATTATGCAGGGTGTTGCGGTTGTTTTTATGATTAAATATAAAATTAAAAGACTATAAAGAATTTTAACTTATGACTAAAGTTTTTCACGCTGAACTATTCGGAATACGGGAAAGCAAATACAAATGGCTTAACAGCCATAGTATTTCTTCAACAAATTGGAAGAAACTGAATCCTAAAACAGAATTTTACCTTTTTATACCTCAGAAAGTAAAAAATCTAAAACAATATCAGTCTTATTATAAAGTCAGTGATATTTTCCCGGATAATAGCGTTGGAATTGCGACGGCAAGGGATGGATTGACGATACATTTTACTAAAAACAGCCTTTGGAATACTGTCAGGAATTTTTCTAATCTCGAAGTTGAATTAGCAAGAGAAACATATAATCTTGGGAAAGATGTAAGAGACTGGAAGGTAGAGTTTGCACAGAAGGATTTGAAAGACAGCGGTTTAAATAAAAATAATATTGTGCCTATTCTTTATAGGCCTTTTGATATTCGCTTTACCTATTATACGGGAAGATCACGCGGTTTTCATTGCATGCCCCGTGGTGATATAATGAAGCATTTGCTTTTGGATAATTTGTCAATCTGTATTGGCAGGCAGGGTAGTGTGATAGGATCAAATAATTATAATATTGTTTTTATTTCAGATAAAATTGTCGATCTTAATTTATTTAGAAGAGGCGGGGAATTAGTATTTCCACTTTATTTGTATCCTGATAAAGCGGAAAAGAAAAAATTTTTTCATTCACAATTAATGATGTTTGAACCGGCAGCGGTTTATCAGGCTAAGCAGCCAAATATCAAGCCTGAATTATTTGAAGAGTTAAAAGCTACGTATAAAAATGAAGTAACACCGGAAGAAATATTTTATTACATCTATGCTGTTTTATATAGCAATATATACAGAACAAAGTACTCTGAATTTCTTAAGATGGATTTTCCACGCATTCCGTTTACCGATGATTATAAAATATTTATTAAGCTGGGCAAACTGGGTAAGCAGCTTGCCGACCTGCATCTTTTGAAATCAAAAGAATTGGAAAAACCCATCACAAGATTTCCGGTTGAGGGCAGCAATAAGGTTGAAAAATTAATATACAAACCCGTAGAGTCGGGGACTGCCCCGTCTCTATATATTAATAAAGAACAATATTTCAACGGCGTGCCGGAGGAAATCTGGCAGTATCAAATCGGCGGATACCAGGTATGTGATAAATGGCTTAAAGATAGAAAAGGACGAACGCTTACCTTAGAAGAAATTACAGTATACTGTAAAATTGTAACTGCATTATCCAAAACAATTGAACTGCAAAAAGAGATTGATGAGTTATATTGTATTATTTAATTTATCTCTAATTCCTGCTTTGACGGAAGTTTTGGAAAAGGCGTATGCGGTTCCATCTGATACCAATACGCTACGGAAGAAATATTATCTTGCAAAGGAAGATATCTGCCGCCACTTTGCCAGCCTAAATCCTGGATTGTAACTTTTAAATCTTTCTCAAACCGTATTGGATCAGAAATATGCCATCTGTACATCCCGAAACGTTGCATTACATTATAATGCCCGTCGCCGCGTATTATTTGAGGAAGTCCGCTGTAAGGGCTGCAGAATTCAGTATATTCGGATGCCGCCGTAACAGCAGCATTTTTTTGCCTGGTGCTAAAATCATAGGAGCCGCAAAAATAATCCTCTGTACCGGTACCGCAGATAGTAGGAAATTTAGTATCTCCATCTAAATAAAATTTAACCTCGCCTTCTCCCCACCATCCATTATTATGAGGTTCCAACGCTAAATATGTTCCGACATATTGTCCTTTGCCTTTAATGTTATCAACTATTACGTAGTCTTCTTTATAATGGATAGGATTCGCTTTTCGAAATTGCGCATGAAAATAGGCGGCATTGTCCGGAACATCGGTAAGAATATAGTCAACCTGGTAATATAAAGTCATAGCATCATCACCAATGTCCTCCATCGTTATTTTACACTTTTTGTGAAAGGGCATGGGCCAGTAACAATTGAATCCACTGCCGGAATTTACTGCTATAGCTAAGGATTGTAAAGGCGAGTATTGTCCCCATCCCATTCCGAAAAAATCTCCTACGGGACATTCTACAGACGGATTCTTTTCATCATCCCAATAGATTCGCAAAATCGACAATCGCCAGTTACCCGAAGGTGTCATCCAGATATGCTGGATAGAACCCTGTCCTTCAATCTCTGCCAACGTAAAAGTAGTTTGCGGATTTATAATTACACTTGGACTTACTTTCCACCCCTGCCCGAGTTCCTTTGAAGCTTTAGCACCGGTGCCGTCTGTTGCCATACCCCCTTGTCCTTTAGCGCCTGTAAAATTTTCAGGGCCGATAGAGCGGCTTTTGGCATCAGAAAGCTTATACAAGTTGCTTAAATTGGCGTCAATGCCGTTAAAATTTTCTTGAGCAAAAGTTGATAAAGCAACAATCGAAATAATGGGTAGACAATGAAAGAAGCATTTTACAAACGAAATATTTGACATAATCGTTCTCCTTAATTATAAATTTCATTATATGTCCAGAAGCATAAATGGGGCATGCCCCGTCTACTACTTCTTTAATTTAACTTAGCACTATTGCTATAGCAGCATTATTTACAATATCTTCAGGAGTGCATCCGCGGCTTAAATCAAAAAATGGTTTTTTTAAACCCTGAGTCAGCGGACCGATTGCTTTACAGCCGCCGAGTCTTTGAGCAATTTTATAACCGATATTTCCTGCATTAAGATCAGGGAAGATTAGTACATTTGCCCTGCCTGCTACTTCGCTGCCTGGAGCTTTTCTTTTACCTACGGAATCAACAATAGCGGCATCGAATTGAAGCTCGCCGTCAATTGCCAGATCAGGGCGTTTACTTTTCACTAGGGTTAATGCTTCAAGTATTTTATCGATTGATTCATGTTTAGCGCTGCCTTTGGTTGAAAAAGAAAGCATCGCTATATATGGTTTTTCGCCCGTTAATTTAGCATGATTGCCGGCGGCAGAAATAGCTATATCTGAAAGCTGTTTTGCATCAGGGTCCGGAACAACTCCGCAGTCTGAAAAAGTATATGATTTATCCGGGAAAACCATAAAAAAGAAACTTGATACAATTGAAATTCCTTCCGGCATACCGATGCATTGAATTCCTGCCCTCAGGACATCTGCAGTGGAAGCGGTAGAACCGGCAACACTGCCGTCAGCCAAGCCTTCTCTTACTATCATTGCACCGAAAAACAAATCGCGTTTTATTGTATTTCTTGCGTCTTCAATACTTATCCCTTTTTTCTTGCGTAATTCATAAAAAGTATTTGCGTATTCGTCTAACTTTTCTGATTTAAGCGGGTCGATTATTTTAATGTCCGTTAAATCTACACCAAGCTTTTTAGCATCTGAATTAATCTTACTCTCATCACCTATAGTAATTACCGAAGCAATTTTTTCTTTTGTAAGAATTTCTGCTGCTTGTAAAACTCTTTCATCATGCGATTCAGGAAGAATAATAGTCTTTTTTAATCCGGCAGCTTTTTCCCTTGTGATAGCTAAAATGTCATTTACCATAATATATCCTGTTTTATAATTAAATTATACAGGTAAAATTAAGAAAATTTAGGATTAGTTTGTTGGAAATTCAAAGATTGAAAAATTAATTGAATGGGATTATATTTCGGGGAAAACTTTAATTGAAAAGATTCCTAATATTAAACAAACATTATTAATTTTCCCTTATATCCGGATAGAATATAGTCAAAATATGTATTCTTATTGATAATTTGTTTATTATTCCAAGAAAGTAATAAATAATATATATATAATA
>CAZUCY010000062.1:0-19341 GCA_964618785.1 uncultured Ignavibacteriaceae bacterium
ACCAATCATCAGTCGTCTGACCATCAGCGCCGTTTTGAAAAACCAATAACCCGTCTTTTTTATTAAACCATTCCTGACACATTGAAACCCAGTTATACCCGTTTTGGTTACTTTTATCAATACCAACAAGAGCGGCTCCGACAACTGCCGGAATGCAGTTTATCGCTTCGGATGTACCTGTAGTAGGAGTACTTCCTACAACTGTATACAGCCCGAACCTTTGCCCGGAATAATTTATTGCGTTGTTGTCAGTCCAGATTAAGGGTAAATATTCCCCTGTTAAGTTTAAATTAAAAACGAGCGAATCATAACCGGCAGTAACCTGTTTCCAGTCCCTCATTAAGTAAGGTAAAGGCATATTTGGCATATTATCAATTGTACTAATGCTGAGCTGTTGTGAATAATTATTTGCCGTCATAATAAAATATAAGATTATAATTATTGCTGATAAATTTAATTTAGATTTATTACTTAAGAAGGTATTCATGATAGTTTCCTTATCTGCAAATTGACATTCAACCATATGGTTAAAATCTATCAATCAGTTTTTATGATTTCTATAGAAATCAAATAATATTTTTTTTGCTATTGGGTTTTGCTCAATTGCAAGCAATGTTAACAATGCTTCTATTGTAGATTCAGCGCCGGAATTTTTATTAATTTCATCGACATTATTTATTCCGTCATAGCAAATTCCATATTCCGGGTTGTACACAGCTCTTCTTAAAATATTTTTACCCAGAAACCATTCGGCAGCCTCGGCAGCTAATTTAGCCGATACGGGGTCACCGGAACCAAGGCACGCCATTACAACCGGACGAATACCGTACGCAATTTGTGTAAATTTAGAACTATCTTTAATTACAATTTTTCCGGAATGCTTTTCAACAGAGAAATAATTTATATATTCATTGTCAATTAAGAACGGGTAAAAGTTTTTTATTTCTTTTAATGCACTATTAATATATTCCTGTTTGTTTAATAGTTTACCGGCATAAATCAAAGCATCGGATTGACTATTTCCCCACATATGCCATGTGTTTTGCCAGCTCAGAAAAGCATAATACGGAAAATTATCCTTATCTCCTGCCTGCATCCGAATAATACCATCGCACAAATGTTCAATTATTTTTTTAATTGCCGGTTTTCTGTTTAAATCATAATATACGGAAAATCCCTTTGCTATAATTGCTGCCTGATCTGCTGCTGTTTCAGATGGAAGCCAGGCAGGCAGGATAAAACCCCCATAAGACATAGTGGAATGGAAATTATTTTTATCCAGCCAAGAAATAGTTGAATTAATTCCTTTGTCCAACGATGGTTTAATTTGATTAGATAATTTTTTGTCCCGTTCATTATAAAATTTCCGGGTTTCTGCTAAAGCCCAAATAGCGCGCCAGGACCACCAATTTGGTTCTGCTACACTGGTTCTATAGGTTGTATCTCTTGAGTAATCTTTCCAAACAAAGTTATAAAAGAACCCGTTGTCAGCTTGCATGTAAATCAAGAAGTTAGTTAACTGTTTGATTTTTTTCAATAAATTTTGGTCTTTTGTTACTTCATAATATCGTATATAAAAAACTAAAGCTCTAGACGCATCATCAACACATGCAATACCCTCGCCCGAAGCCTCTACATAATGGTAATCCGGGTAATCGGCATAAATGTGGATTATTCCCATTTCTTTCCCGTTGACATTAAATTCCTGAAACAAATGATCTAAATGAGAAGTATTAACGAGCGTGGAAGGATGAATTTGCCTGGAATTTGCTTTAGAAGAAATGAATCCGGTAATGAAAAAACAAACAAAAATGAGTCGATATAAATTGTATTTCATAAAATATTTCAAGACAAAGTTATTAATTATTTTCAAAATTACACCGCCTAGACCTCCGAAATTTATGAGAATCTCTGAAGTGTTTGTAAAAAAACATTGGTAAATGTGACAATGTGAATTAATAATCAATGCACTATGTCACCCCCGATGAATCGGAGTTCTTACTTTTTTTGATGCTGTTTTGCTACATAGATTTTACCCCAGAAAGCTTTCGGGGTCAGGAAATAATTGAACTACTATCTAACATTTGTAATGTTTTAAGCTAAAGCAGAGTACTGCAAATTGCTACGATTTACAAGTCGGAATCATTAATAAACATTTTTAGTTATGTAATACACTGCAAAGGCTTACTTATTTTATTTTGTAAATGCGTTTAAACCTGCCTGACTTGCCGGAAAGTCAGCTTCCCGGCTTACCTGTCAGTAGGCAAACAGGTGTTTTAACCATACAACCTGCCTATCGGTAGGCAGGGTCGACCTCTATTTTAATCAGCCATTACTTAAAAATAATATTTTGCGTAACATGAGTTAATTATTTATTTACAAAGGGACAACAAATAGTCTATAGTGGTTGTAGCAAGACAAATATTGGTATCTGCGCCGGAGTAATAAATTTTTATTTCGCCGTTATCTTCAGGTATCCATCCATTAGAAAAAATTACATTTCCAACATCGCCTATCCTTTCATAATCCAGGTCAGGGGCTAAAACCGGACAAAAAGATTTGCCTTTTAGTAACCATGGTTTTTGCAAATCTAAAAGCATTACACCAAGTTTATAAATTGAGTTTATATCAAAGCCTCTCACACCATGATAGAGAATAAGCCAGCCTTCTTTTGTTTTTATAGGAGTAGTACAAATTCCAATCTTATCTGCTTCCCAGGTTCCAGGTACAGGCTCAACTAAGCACTCATATCCGCCCCAGTGAAGAAGATCATTGCTTTCAGCAATCCATATATTATGCTTTCCTTCTGCAGAAGGCCTATCAATTTTCCAATAGGACCCGTTTATTTTCTCGGGAAAGATTGTGCAATCTTTATTGGACGGTTCACTAATGGGACCGAGCAATTTATATTTTTTGAAATCGGTTGTTTCCGCAAATAACACAAGGGGCATATATTTAGAATACCCCGTATAAGTTAAATAATATTTATTTTCTAAATTAACTACCCTTGCATCTTCAATTCCCCATTCTGCATATTTATAATAATTACCATGCTCTTCCGGAGTCAAACAAAGATTAGGCTCGACTCCGAAGTTTACCCCGTCTTTACTTCTTGCAAGAATAAATGCAGATCTGCCATTAGGCATCTCTACACGGCAGAATAATATATATTCATTTCCAAATTTAACCGCACCCGGATTAAATATACTATTGACATCAAATGGAACATCCTCTTTAGTTAATATAGGATTTTTGTTGTATCTGGTCATTTTCACTATTGAACCTCTAAACCTTTTTTATTACTGAATATTTTCTAATCTAATCATTTCAATTCTCTCCCGTTAACTCTGCAAGCAAACCAGGCAAATAAATTTTTGCAAAACCTGAGTACGAATCGGACATTGCATAAGGAATAATTAATTCATCATTATGAACAATGGAACCGCACGAATACACTACATTCGGCACATAACCTTCTCTTTCACTTTCCAAAGGTTCGATTAAAGGTGATATTAACCTCCCAATAATTTTCGAAGGATCATTAAGATCAAGCAATATTGCACCCATCGAATATTTTCTGAATGGTCCTACAGCATGAGTAAGCAGAAGCCAGCCTTCTTTTGTTTCAATAGGAGAACCGCAGTTGCCTAATTGTATAAATTCCCACGGTTCAGCCGGTATGCAGTGCTGTGTAAACTCATCCCACCTATATAAATCATCTGAATACATAATCTGTAAATTCTCACCACCCTGCCTTGAGGATATAACATATTTCCCATTTATTTTTCTTGGGAATAAAGCCATCCCCTTATCCAGTACCGCACTGCCGTGCAGAGTACATATATTAAAGGTTAGAAAATCTTTTGTCTTAATTAACTGAGTGCCAAAAGTTCTGCCGTTATATGCAGTATAAGCTGCATAATATTCAACTGAACCATCATCGTCAGTAAACCTTACAAATCTTGCATCTTCCATACCGACGGATTCATTTTCCGAATATGGGAAAATTATGCGTTCCGAAACAGCAGTTGACTCATTAAATCTTATTTCATAATTAGCCCCTGAAAAGTTCAGGATTTTTTCGATAAATGATTTAATATTTTCATCACGGCAATTTTTCAGTTCGTCATCTAATATTATTTTAACCTGCTTATAAGTAAAAGATTGAGGCAGCTTGCTAATTATATTCTTCTCAGCGTCGTTTTGTGAATGAATAATTTTTGTTAATGAATCTTTTCCAATAATTTTATTTTCATTAACAAACGGAAGTTCACAGAAACGGGAAGTTTCATCAAAATAAATTTCACAATTTTCATCAATCACACCGCTTCTGAATTCCAAAGAAGAAATATGCCCTTCTCCGGTGGCGCGAAGACTTATAATAAATCTAAGCATACCGTGTTTCAATAATTTTTGATCCGGGTGTTCAACTATTGAAGGATTAAATAAAGAAGCGGCTTCGATAGAATACTCTTTTGAAAAGTAAGCCCCAATAAGCAGTTTCCTTTCGGTTGAAATATCTTTTTTTATGTACTTTTCAATATGCTTATAATTTTCAATCAATTTACTCTTAAAATTAAGATGTCGAAAAGAGAAATCGCTAATCACTCTTTCTAATTGAAGAACCAGCTCCTGCTCAGGCAAGGAAAGCACACGCTGAATTACATTCAATATTCTTTGTTCATTATCTATATTAAAATACTGTAAAATTATTCTATCGGGTTTGGGACAAATTTTCTTTGTCAGACGTGAAATGAACATTTTTATCCTTTTATTATTCTTTTAAACCTGTTGCTGCCATGCTTTGAATAAAATATTTCTGGAAGAAAAGATACGCCAGAACAATGGGAAGCGCCAACATAGTCGCCGCTGCCAATTTGACCCCAAGCTGGGAATCAGCAGAGCCGCCTACGGCAAATAAGGTAACAAGCTGCGGCATTGTCATTAATTGACTATCTCTAATTACAATTAAAGGCCAAAGCACTTCATTCCATGAAGCCATAAAAGTTATAATTCCTATGGTAACTAAAGCAGGAATTGAATTTGGCCAAAGAATTTTAAATATAATTTTAATCTCCCCGCAGCCGTCAAGTCTTGCAGCATCAATTAAATCCTGAGGGATACTTTTAAAATACTGCCTGAACATTATTATACCCAGAGCGTTCATAAGATAAGGCACTATTAAAGCCCAATAAGTATCTACCCAACCGAATTTAACCATAATAATATATTGCGGAATTAATGTTATCTGAAACGGCAGAGTCATAGTAAAAATGATTACATAAAAGATAAGATTGCGTCCTTTGAATTCAAGACGAGAAAGAGCATATCCGACCAATGAACCAAAAATTAATACTCCGAGTGTAACCGCTGATGAAACAATAATACTATTGACAAAAGCTCTTCCAATAGGAATCTTGCCAAGCATTTGTGTATAGCTGCTAATTGTAAGCTTATTAGGGAGAAACGTAAGATTTCCAATCTGATTTTCCGGTGTTATTGATGCTGTTATCATCCAGATAAACGGGTAAAGAAAAATTAAAGCGCCTGCAATAAGCAGTATATAGAATAATATCTTCTTCATTTATCTTTCTCAATAAATTTCTTTTGGATAGCCACCACGCTTAATATCAATAGTGCAAAGAATAAACCGAGCGTTGCCGAGTAACCCATGTGATAATAGAAAAATCCCTGTTTATAAATATAAAGCACAGCCGAAAGAGTACTATTTAAAGGTCCGCCGCCCGTCATTACATAAGGCTCAATAAACAAAGAAAATCCTCCTATTGTTGATAAGACGACAACCATAAATATAGTTGGATTTATCATTGGCAATGTTATCTTGAAAAATTTCTGCCAATGGGTCGCGCCTTCAAGATCAGCCGCCTCGTAATAATGTACCGGCACCGTCTGTAAGCCAACAAGAAACAATATTATATACAATCCGACATTTTTCCAAGTAGCCATTATTGCTATAGACGGCATCGCCCATGAAGGGTCCACAAGCCATCCTATTCTGCCTAATCCAATTGCGGTTAATATTTTATTGAAAAGCCCTGTATCAAACCCGTAAAGCTGCTGCCACAGAATTGTTACAACAACACCGGAAACAATAACCGGCAGGAAAAACGCCGCACGAAAAAATCCTCTGAATTTTATTTTCTGATTTAATGTTTCCGCAAGTAAAAGAGCAATAATTATTTGAAGAGGAATATGAATAATTAGAAATATTAGCGTATTAACAAGTGACTGTGAAAAAAACTTATCCTGAAAAAGTCTTGTATAATTAGCAAGACCTATATATTTCATAGGAGATATTATGTTCCACTGATGGAATGTAAGAACAATGGAGAATATAACCGGGAATGCAACAAACAGCAAAAAATGAAAGATGTAAGGAGCAACCAGAAAATACGGTATGAATTTTTTCGTTTTCATTCTTTACTAATGTATTGCCCTTATTTTATATAAAGTAAATTAACTTGTTTAGCGGCTTCATGAATAGCATCTTCCGGAGCCTTCTTTCCGTATATCACACATTCCTCATATTCCTGCGAAATTATATCAAACACCTCCGTAAGATTTGGGTACGGATCAGTTCCTCTTACATATTCAGACTGCCTTGCGAATTCAATCATTTTAGGATTATTTTCAAAATATTCCGCAAATAAGGAATCATTTATCAATCCTTTTCTCCGCGGAAGCTGATTTGTCAATTGGGATAATTTCAAATCATTTTTTTTATCAATCATAAAATGAATAAAGTCCCAAGCAAGCTGGGGATTTGAGCAGGTTTTAAATATTACAATGTTTTTAGGATCACCGTAAGTATAAACCGGACCTTGATGGTCATTGGGAACCGGCATATGCGCAAAGCTATATTCAAAACCTTCAGGTTTAAATTTTTCAGCATGCAATATTTCCCAAGATCCTGTAAACCGTGTCGCTATTATACTTGACAGAAAAACATCCTGTCTTGCAGAAAGTCTTTCTTTAGCAAAATAATTATGCTGATAAAGATTTCTTAAAAAAGAAAAAACCTCTACCGCATATTTATTATCAAAAGCGGCTTTATAATCCTTTACCAGCGGAGCGCCGTTTGAAGCCGCAAGATACAAGGGATAAAAGTCAAAAAATCTCTGCCACCAAGTTACAAGCACTTCGGAATAGCCGAACCACTTTTTTACATAGCCGTGCGAATCTATATTTTCATTTTTATATTTTTCAGATGCAAAGTTAAACTGCTCATAATTTGCAGGCGGTTCTTTAAAACCGAGGCCAGCCACAATCTGTTTATTATACAATAACATAATGGGATTTATTTTCCACGGGATTTGATAAATGTGTCCATCGGGGCTGGTAACTTCTCTAATTACGGAGCTATCGCATCTGCTAAATATAAAATCATTAAACCCTTTAAGTGTATCAAATGCGACTAATACCCCCGCCCTGGCGTAATCTTCGACATCACCCTGCCACATATTTGAATAAACATCCGGGGTTGTTTTGCCTACAACTGCCGCAAGAATAATTTCTTCGCTTGATTGTCCTTCAGGAACAGGCTGAAATGAAACTTTGCCTGACTTACTATGCTTATTCCATTCATTTACAATATACCGGGCAAAATCAATTTCCTGAGTATTATTGCTGGACCAGAATAATAGCTGATTAGATTTTCTTTCTTTCTGAGATCCGCAGGAAATTAGGAGTAAAATAATTAACACTGAAAATAAAATAATTAGAAATTGATTTCGCACTTTGCTGCTCTTTTTACACTTTCACGAATAAGAAATCTTTATAATTATCCGGAACAAAAAGAATTATTTTTTTATTCCCAATCATGCCATACAAAATCTATAGAGGGATAAACCGGATGAGGGAAAATGCCCCCCTTCCTCACGAAATAAAAATCAACAGCCCTCGGGTTATTATTGTCCTGTACAATTATCTTATCTAATATTTTTTCATCAATTTCAATTTGATATTTCTTTTTGAGCTGCTGAAGCTTTCTAAATGTTTTCGTTATTAAATCCTGCTTTTTATCATCATAATCACCCTTAGAACTAGAGGGTTTCTCAATATCTAACCCGATTGAATTTCCAATCTCATCCCTGACTACTGCATAAATTATTTTATCCTGCCACCAATTAAGCTGCTGTTTTACAATTTCCTTATCCTGGTAACCCCTTGAATAAGCCAGTTCGGTAAGCAAGTTATCTCTTACCATCTTCCATATCAATTTTTCCAATGAAGCAGAAAATGCATTAAAGCTTGATTCATTAAACTTTAAATATTCATCCCTCATTTTGTACCAGTTAATAAAATCAGTTAACGTAAAGCTCTGATCATTCAGTACGACTAATTTCAAATCAGCATAATCCTGAGGTTTTAATGAATCAAAATTTTTTAATTCATTCTGCATCCGTTCATCGAGATTCCATGATTTAAATTTATCTGGGTTTAAGACATAATTACCTATATAGGAGCGTAAAATATCGAAAACTTTTGCCTGTATAACGGGATTATGAGCAAGCATGAGTTTTCTAACGTAAATATCGGAAAGAGAATCGGATTTAGACAAAGTTAAAGCTTTTTTTACATCGTATAATTCCTTATCCCGCCGTGTTGCAGTTGTAATTGCATTTCGCCAGATATTAATCAGTTTAACAATATACCATCCATCGCGTCCCTTAATAGGATTTGATATTTCACCCGGTTTCATAGTGTTAACCGTGCTAAACATTTCAGGATTTTCTATTTTAAATTGGAGTTTATCTTTTTCCAAGGATCTTTGGTCTGCAAATACCGAATCTTTTAATTGTTCATTAAATAAAGAATCGAATGACATCCCTTTTTTTATTCCTGTTATATAATAATTCAAGCTATCTGTATCAGGCGCATAAAGCCATTTTATCCGGCACGTTATTTCTTTTTCAATTACTCCAGTATTTAATTCAGAAGAAGGTATTGTTACATTCTGCATTATATCATCTTCAAACATCTGCTCAGTGGTAATATCACTTTTTATTGCCGATAGAAGTTCTTTAACCTGTGATGAATCCGCAAAGCCTTTTCCTAATCCGTCAAGAGCTAACAACTTTTCATTTATCATATAGTTGAGATAGCGTTTCTTTGAGTTCTGCTCTCTTTTTGTAAATGATGGACCAAATTCGTAGCTGCAAATAAATTCTCTGACGGTAATTTTTTTATCCCCGATTTTAACAAGAGTAATATCACCTAAACTAGTCTTAAACGCTGAATTAAAATCAATTGTTTTAACAGTGTCTATTTTAGTCCCGGGGAAGCAATTAATTCCAAAGCTTATCAAGGCTAATGCAATTAATAATAACATATCACGGAAATAATATTTTTTACTATACATTAAATCAGGTTTTAATAATTCAATCTAGAACTTTACATCGACAGAGAAAAAATTTACGCCGTTCAAACGTCCGAAATCACGATAGGCATAATCAAATTTAACCATATCGCTGCCAAATAATACTTTAGAACTTACTCCAATACCGAAAGTCAAACCGCCTTCGGCTTCAGCATTATCAACCAAATATAATGATTGATAACCTGCCCGTAGAAAAAAGGACTCTTGATAAGCAAACTCGGTTCCTAGATTCAGACTTTCATAATCATCATTAGGGTGAAGCGCATCTACTGCTACCGTCCACCGGAAATCGTCGGTTTTTATTGCATTAGTAGAAACACCGAGCCTGAAAATTAAAGGAAGATTCCAAGAATCCAAATCAATTACATAAGGTACTTGATCGGTAGTTCCAAGCTGGGCAGGAGCAACACTTTCATAAGTTCTAGTATCAATCCCGGACAGTTTCATAGACGTACCGAAATTAGAAATAGAAGCGCCGATAACCATACCGCCAAATAAATCAGTTCGGAAAATGGTGCCAACATCAATAGCAAAGGCACTGCTGGACATATGCCAAATAGATTCTTGAATATATTTGGCAGTAAAGCCTACTGAAAAACGGTCAGTCAATTTTCGGGCATAGGAAACACCAATAGCAAGATCACCGGCACTGAAATATTCACCCGTTCCCTCCGGCTGATCAACCGTTCGAACAATATCATCGGGCATTGAAAGAGAAGTAAAACTAAAGCCCAGACTTCCAAAACTACCTAACGGTAAAACCAAACCGGCATAATCAAAACTTATATCAGCTATCCAATTTGTATGAATTGCAACCAATTCATTTTGGTTTAAATCAGCAGCGCCGGCAACATTCCAATACAATGCAGATGCATCATTAGCGCGGCTGACAAATGCTGCGCCCATGCCGTTAGCGGCAGCGCCCGCTCCTATTTCCAAAAAAGTTGCCGCTACGGTACCAACCTTTGAAACGTCAGTGCCCGATTGACCAAATATAACAAACGACAAGCTTAAGAAAGTAATAATTGTTTTTATTAAAATTTTATTTTTCATTAATGCCTCTTTGCCTAAATTTATCTGCGGTTAAGCCAATATTTTACAAGCAATTTGTTATTTTATAATTGCAAATCTGCCGATCTTTGTTCCTAATCCGGGTGCATCAACCTGGAAAATGTATATACCAAAAGCTATATCCATTCCGTCTCTAGAAACCAGATTCCACGGTTCCTGTCCGTTTGCAAGCGATGCGTTATGATGCAGCGTTTGTACTAATTTCCCGGCTATTGTATATATCCTGATAGTACAAATTGCAGGCAGATGAATAAAATAGACCAGACGTTCTCCGCGTCCAACTTGGGTGGAAGCCGGCTCCCAAGAGGCAGCACCCGCATAAGGATTAGGAACAACTGCTACATCATTCATATCCTGTTTAAACTTTGATTTATCAAAATAGGCAGATTTAGTTATAAATTGATAATACTCACCGGTTCTAAAAGGCTTTAAAGTAGCAAATTTATAAATATCCCCAGTCTGGGGTGCCAGTTGTTTATTAGCAGCAATTGTGGTATCCTGAAAAAGAGAAAATGACCAACCTACATGGCGATTGGAATTACTTTTCACTCTCCCGCCAAGAGAATCGCCCGCTATAATAAATAAAGCATCACCGGCTTCAAATAATCCATTATTATTCAGATCTTTGAAAATAAACTGTATATGCGGAATATTATCGGTTAAATCACTCACAATAATATTTGAAACTTCCGGCTGTGAAAAAGCGTCGGCAGGATATGAAGTATCGCCCTTTCCGGGTGCAGTAAATTGAATTTGAAAATCTGCGGGAAAATTTACCCGTTGTCCCGAATATGCCGCAGAATATCTTGAATCAAAACCGGTTTCGACTAAATAATTGCTTACCCCCTTTACCCACCCGGAATTACTCAAATCTATTGCAATTAATGTATCATTAGTCAGCCCAACGCTTATTCCATCAAGAACTAATGTCTGAATAGTGTTAGAGTTAAACTTAGTAAGCTTCATTAATGTATCATTATCAGTGTAATTTATAACATAATAATAAGGATAAGGGTTAGTATGAAATTGTGTACTATCTATAAAGTTGATACGATAAGTATCATTATTTTTTATGGAATCCGGATCAATAATAGTAATTGAAGCTGTGCCCGTTGCGGGGCCGCTATGAGTATAATTACTAATTTGCGGCGATATATAACCTGCACTTGGGGCAGTCGGTGTCATAACAGCAGTATTAACATCAGTAGTAACTTTACCGTTAGCATCGACCTTAATTGTACTTGTACATTCGGACGGGGGAATGCCTTCGGTAACACCATTAATATTTGTTGTAATAAATCCCTTATCATAGGAACAAACGGCATAATAATATGTTTGTCCATTTACCACAGTAGTATCCACAAAAGAATGCTGCAAGCCGGAATCATCACCCTGGTAAAACATGGCGCCGTTTACAGATATGGGAAATAAACCTGTTATTCCGTCAACAAGATCAAATTGTGCAATCGGCTGTCTAAAAGTATCTTTGCCGTACGCATCGGTAATTATTTGATCTTCAATAAAATTCGGTTCAGTTGAGCGGTAAACTCTATAGCCTTCAAAGTTATATTTCTGATAGAAAGCATCCCAAGTAAGTTCAGCGCCAGAATCCCAGTATAAAGTAACCTTTTTATCGCCAGCAATTGCTTTTACAAGCGGCTTAGCAGGCGGTTTGGCAAACTGATAGCTTGCATTATAAATTGATTGAACTGTTGTTTTTCTTCTAAATAAATCGTCTGTATTAATTCCAAAAATTAATGCCATGGAATATCTTTGTGTAATACCTGTTTGCTGGGTGGAGCCCTGTTCGGTTGAATAAGTTGTACGTCCCTCCATGCGAAAAAGATAGCTGGAAAAGAAATTTGCAAGATTAACTCCTACAAGAGACTGTCCATGCGGAGCAGGTAAAGAGGAAAGGGCGCTCCAGTTTCTCTCATCATTGTTAAGATCATATTGATGAACAGCAAATACTAAAAAGCCGGTTAATCCGAGCTGATCAGACTCATCTTTATCAAGAATGCCAAAGTTCGGTTCGCCTTGTTCGGGTTTACCATCCCCTTCGCTGCCGTCTGCATCAGGTCCGGTATAACCGGGGTCAAGCGGACCAATACCATCACTGCCAACGTCATCATTCAGCGGTTCACCCGGGTCCCATTTACCGTTGCCGTTAAGATCAGTAAAAGTTCTCCAATTACAGTTTTCATCTGCATCCCAATGAGGCTTCCAGGAGTAACCGTAAAAATTTCTGAACGTGACGGTATCCGTAGCCGGATCCTTAATGAAAGGGTCCTTATTCACATCGGTAATAAATACTTTTGCATCATTATCACGCCGTTCATCAGTCAAGCCATCATGGTCATTATCTATACCATCATAATCAATGCCGGGGCTTTCAAGGAACGCGTACCCGGCATATCCCACAGGACTCCAATCCCCCGGACTTCCATAAGCAACAGTAGACCAGGCGTAAGAAATATTTAATAACTGATTATAGTCTCCAGCATTATTTGAAGAGTTATCATGCCCGCCTATTCCCCAATCTACATATTGAGCAAATAGTGTTTTAGGATAATCGGTTGTGCTCATATTTGTAATTTCATAATACCAGAAAATTACATCTTCAGCAAGAACCTGGGACCACTGAAAACCTCTTCCTTTAACCTGCATTCCAAGTCCGCCTCTTGTGGTGTCATAAGCATCGGGCCGGAAATTATATTTATTTATGTAATCGCGGTCTGAATTATCATCAAAAACAAAGAATGATTCAAGATCGGCATTCAAAACTCCTTTGCCAAAAAAACCATCCCATTGACCAGCCCAGCTAACCGGTCTGTCCGGCCATGATGCGGGCCAAGTAGTAGGGTCGTCGCTTCTGGCAACCGAAGATTGCATTGGACTGGCATAACCCGGCAGAGGCCACCAGCCGTATGTTATACCTGTAGCAGGGTCATATCTTGTATATTCATAATAATTTGTCTCAAGAGGATGAAAAGTATTTCCACTTTTATCGGTTACTTCTGCCTGGACAATAATAGCTACACCATCAACATACGTATGATTAGTACCCTTAGGCCAGACACCGCTTAATGTGGGCCAATTTTTCCAGTCGGCAATTTCTCCGAAATTATAAAATACCGTTTGTACAAGATTTCCATCCATTATGCCTGTTTTAGTATAGTTATAATTACCTTTATTCGTATCAATTATAGTAACTCCAGAAACTTGTGCAAAATTGTCTGATAAACTTAGAAGGAGGAATCCTGCAATAAAAAAATATTTTAATAACGCTTTATTTTTCATAATTAATAGCCTTAAAATAATTTTAAAAATCCATAGCCACTCCAACCAGCACTTGCCGCGGCGCTGAGTAGAAGTCCGGTCTGTTAAAATATTCCTGTATTGTATTAATACCTCTCGGAGGCGCCTGAGGCTGTGTTTCAGCAAGTGTATATCCCGCACTGCCAGTATCTGTATAAACGTTAAGCTGATTAGCAGTATCAAACAAATTGTAAATTTTTGCAAAAACAGAAAAATTTATGCCGTATAATTTAAAGTACTTGGTAATATATAAATCTACATTGAAAAAAGTAGGCATATTTGCACTGTTCTCAAGACCTGTTCTTTCATTCATAAAAGAAGGAGTATAAGGCAAACCTGAATCTAACTGTCCAACTGCGCTTATGATAAAATCTTGTGGAGTTCCTGCAGTCAGTGTAAAATTAAGTGAATGTCTTCTATCCCAGTTTAATGGAACAAGCTGAGAATTAATTTGTACCGGCGGACTCTCTTGAGCTTTAGTATAATCGTCATTAGGATCGGAAGCGTCGCCTTCTGCAACCTGGTAAGTGTAATCTATAGTACCGCCAAACCCGCCTGTGAATTTTTTAGTAAATGACAATGTAATACCGCTAACAGCTCCATAGTCCTGGTTTATATATTCGGCAAACTTCAAAAAATTATTTTTTACATGTATAGCAACACTTAAAAGGTTTCTTATATCTTTATAATAAGTTGTAATGTTTATACCAAGGTCATCGGTTAACTCCTGCTGTAAACCGAGTTCGTACATTACTGTTTCCTGAGGCTGTAAATCAGCATTACCAATTGTACTTCCGATAAGATTGGGATAATTACCGGTTAAAGGAATTCTATCATTCGGGTTAACATATAAGTATTGAAATGACGGCACCTGGAAAAAGTGACCGTAAGAAATATGTACTGCCCCCTTATCGCTGATAGGATATGAAATACCAAGTCGCGGACTTAACTGATGCTTTGCCGTAGCAGCCCTTGAAAGTGAGTCCGGGAATGGCGGAGCCAAACTGTCAAGTTCTGCAATATTATCCGGGTTAAGTAATGTTCTTCCGTCAGGTTGAAAATAATCGTACCTGAGACCGATATTTACTATTAAATAATCAAACTCAATTTTATCCTGCAGGTAAGCGGCAAGCTGATAAGGATTATTATGATAAACATTATAATCGAAAGCGCCCGGCTGAGGCAGCTGCGGTTGATAACCTGTTGTAGCATCATCCAAAATCTGGAAGTCTTTATAGTCCAGGGTATTTAAGTCAGCTTCAAACCCGGCTTTAATTTCATGTATGCTAGTTATTTGACTCGTGAAGTCAGCTTTTGCCGTATACGTTTTTGTATTATGCGTAAAGTACCAATTCTGGGTGCCACCGGTGTAAAGAGCATCTCCGCCTATTTCGTTAAATCTTTCCTGTGTTACATACCCAGGATCAAGAGGATTTTCATAAGTATATTGTTTATAAAGAGTTGTATATGCAGAGCCTAAAAGATCAAGAAATGAGGATCTGTTGAACATATGAGTATAGCTTGCGCTTCCGAGAAAAGTATTTTGATGGTAAGTATAATTGCCATCCGGATCATATATAAACATATGATCATATTCCGTATAGTCATGCTTTTGATAAAGCGCTTCCAGAACAATCCCTTTTCCGGAGCCAACTTTAAAATTTAATTTACCCTGCAAAGTAAGCTGACGTGAATAGTTCATTGGGACATCCGCACCATCGCCGGTAGCGCCTACATACCAATCGGCGGGATTATTGGCAGAGAAATTAGATGAATCTTTAGGATTAAAAATTCTTTTCCCATAAAGATATCCGTCGTCACTTAAATATCTTCCGGAAGTATAAAATTTAATAAACTGATCTGTTGACGGCACCGGGCCGCTAAAGCTACCCTGAAGATTATAGGTTCTTAGAGGATCGAGAGCGCCCATATACTGAAACAGGCTTGTCCTTGAAGTAATATAATCACCGGTATAAGCAGAAAAACTACCGTTGTAATGATCTTCCGGAATTTTAGTAATCTGGTTAACAATACCGGACATTGCCTGTCCGTATTCAGCATTAAAGGTACCTGTAATTACCTGAAGTTCCTGTATGCTGTTTGTAGAAGCTTCCATTGTAGCTTCACCGGAGTAAACGTCGTTAACGGAAACACCGTCTATTAAATATTTAACTTCGCCTATTCTGCCGCCTCTGAAATGTCCGTCCACAACGCCAGCCTGCAGATTTATTACAGACTGGACATCTTCAACCGGCAGCATAGAAATATTATTTCCACTTATACTTGCCTCAGTAGATGTAAGATCCTTTTGAACAAGAGGTTTGGAAGCCGTTATTTCAATGGTCTGAACCTGAACAGCCTGTTCACTCATTTCAATATCTAATCTTGTAGTTTGATCTACGGATACTCCGACGTTTTTAATTTCAACAGCAGCATAACCTATAGTTGAAGCTTTAATCTGGTAGGTACCTGGCGGAATATTTATTATAAAGTAATTTCCATCAACATCAGCGGCTGCTCCCATTGAAGAACCAACTAATAGAATACTCGCGCCGATAAGCGGCTCTTTGGTCTTAGCATCGATTACTTTCCCGGCTATTTTTCCCGTGGTTCCTGCATAAATAACCTGTTGTAAAAGAATCAATAATAAGAAAAAAAATAATAAAATTTTATTAAGACTGTAAAAAATATTCATATTTATTATAATTGCTTGCTTTAATATTTAATAGCACGAAGTTAATTAAAACTATATTAAAATCATTTGTGAAATTGATAGTTATGAATTAGTACCGATTGTTTTACCACCCGCGAACAAAACCGTCCCCTCTTTGCTAAGGAGGGGAGCAAGTAGAGGTCGTTCCTTAATAAGGAAATATATAATTCGTTTTTAATTCACGCACCCGTTACCAAAGATAAATAAATTACGGGACGCCTTATTTCAAGCGCCCCGTGCGATCTGCTTATTTATTTAAGCATAATCATCTTCTTAGTTTGAACCTGTTCTCCTGCAGAAACTTTATAGAAGTAAATACCGCTTGATACCATGTGTCCGGAATTATTATCGCCGTTCCATACGATCTGTTGAACGCCGGCTTTTTGATTGGTATTTAGAAGTGTTTTTACTTCACGTCCAAGGACATCGTAAACAATTACTTTAACCAGAGCTGCTGAAGGCAGGCTGTAGCTGATTATAGTGGATGGGTTGAACGGATTAGGGTAATTTTGGAATACTGTAAAGTTAGTCGGAAGAAGTTTATTCAAATTCTTAACAGCAGTAAGTCCCATATTAGTTATTGTCAAATCATCGAAATAAACGGTGCCGACAAATTGCGAATAAACATGTATACGTGTTTCCATACCTCCAGAATCAGCAGCAGGCACTTGAACAGTTACACTAAATTGAGTCCAGTCAAATGATGTAGCATTCGGAAAAGTGAATTGATAGTCGGATCCTGATCCGTTATAACCGACATTGTTTCCAACTGCGGGGAAAAATTGAGGTGTTACCCCTACCGACCACGTTGCTGGATATTTTGCAGCAGAGTCAGGAAGGAGTCCGCTTGCTTTAACCCATACACTTATACGAAGATAATCAAGGGGTTTAATTGTTGGATCGATAAGACTGTAAGGCTGCCAGCGTGTACCGACAAAGCCATCATGTACCTGGCGATTAGTCGGTAAAACAAACTGCAAGGAATAACTTCCGCTATGTGCAACTGTATTTGTAATAAGCGTATTTTCAAATCCATTGTCTATTAATCCGTCATTGCCTCCATTAGGCGGCAGCCAATAATACCAGCCTGTTGGAACTCCTAATGAAGTATTCCAATCCTGCCCAGCCCATGCGTTTCTACCGGTAAAAATGAAATTATCAGCCCATACTGTTCCTGTTGCATTCATACCGCCCACAAAACTAATTATCATTTTCCAGGCTGCTTTTGGAAGGGATATTTGTCCAACTGCAGTAGTATCGGCAATCCATCCGCTGCTTGATGCTACAGATTGATCAATCGGTAATTTTACAGTTCCGATCAAAGCTCCGGCGCTGTCATAAAATGAATATGCAATATACCATACTTGATCAGGAGATGCCGGGTTTGTATTTACATTCTGAGTTTTTACCCAAGCTCCGAATAATAAATCCACATTAGGTGAAACTGTTGATGACCAGATATCGCACATATTATCCGATACCCATGCAGCCGTATCGCTTGTTGCAGTTTTTGATATTTTAATCGAATGTCCCATCGATAAAAATTGATCCGTTGCCCAGGTAAGAATACTTCCACCAGGTTGATTTGCTGTGCTCCAAAAAGCAGGCGCTGTTCCTTCAAAACCGGCTATTTGTGCAAATGTAGGTGAAGTCAATTTTGTAATAGACACATCGTCAAAATAAACCGTCCCGACAAAAGAGGCATAAACATGCAAACGTACTTCCATACCTATTTCACCGGCGGGGACCTGAACATCTACATAATATTGCGTCCAGTCGAATGAGGTAACATTCGGGAATGTGAATTGATAATCGCTACCTGAGCCGGCATAACCGTCATTATCACCAACTGCAGGGAAAAATTGAGGAGTTATACCCACTGCCCATGTAGTTGGATTAGCTGCTGCAGAATCAGGAAAAAGTCCGCTTGCTTTAACCCAGACAGCTATTCTGATTTTATCACCGGGCTTAATTGAGGGGTCTATAGCGCTAAACGGCAGTCTATGAGTACCAACAAAACCATCATGTACCTGTCTGCCTGCCGGTAAAACAAACTTCAATGAAGAATTTCCAGTATGAGCGGCTTCAGTTGTAACAACTGTATTTTCAAACCCATTTGCTATTAATCCATCATTACCTCCATTAGGCGGCAGCCAATAATACCATCCTGTTGGTACACCTAACGAAGTATTCCAATCCTGTCCAGCCCAACCGCCTCTTCCTGTAAAAATGAAATTATCAGCCCATACAGTTCCGGTTGCATTCATGCCGCCTACAAAACTAATTATCATCTTCCAAGCTGCTTTTGGAAGGGATACCTGTCCTACAGCGGTTGTATCCGCAACAAATCCGCTGCTTGTAGCTGCAGTTTGATCTATGGGTAATTTTGTTGTTCCGATCAAAGTTCCAGCGCTGTCATAAAATGAATATGCGATATACCATACTTGATCAGGGGAAGTCGGGTTAGTATTTACATTCAGAGTTTGTACCCATGCACCGAATAATAAATCCACATTTGGTGAAACTGTCGGCGACCAGATATCGCACATATTATCGGATATCCATGCAGCAGAGTCAGTAGTTGTAGATTTTACAATTTTTATTGAATGTCCCATTGATACAGATGAATCCGTCGCCCATGTTAACGCACTGCCATTGGGCTGACTGCCAATATTCCAGAATGCAGGTGTAGCGCCCTCAAAACCGGCAATCTGGCTGAACGTATATTCCTGCGACATGAACTCTTGAGCTGATGCGAAACCCCCGCAGAAGACAGCTAGAAGAATGATAAACAAAGGTCCAAATTTTTTCATAGCGAGCTCCTTATTAGTTTGGTGTT
>CAZUCY010000063.1:0-19264 GCA_964618785.1 uncultured Ignavibacteriaceae bacterium
ATTTCAGAGAGGATTCAAGAACTGAAAATATAAGAAGTGAATATAAAAAGCATGTAGACAAAATGTATCAAATGCTTGGAGAAAGTGAAAATGGTTCAGTTAAAGATGCCGATGCAATTTATCAGATAGAGATTTTCTTAGCGGATTCTTCCAGAAAACTTGAAGATTTACGAGATCCTTATTCGAATTATAATAAAATGTCAATTAGCGATCTGCAAAAAATTTCTCCTGCGGTTGATTGGAAAGGACTATTTACTAATATTGGAGCAAATGACATAGATTCTTTAATTATTGGTCAGCCGGAATTTTATAAAGCTGTAAGCGCGGCAATCCATAAGTTTACAATAAATCAATGGAAAGCATACTTAAAATGGCATTTGATAAATGCTTATGCAGATAGATTAAACAGCGCTTTTGATATAGAAAATTTTCACTTTAGAGGGACAGTAATGTCCGGAGTTACTGAACAGAGACCAAGGTGGAAGCGGGTTGAGGACGCTGTTGAAGATGCTATGGGAGAGCTACTGGGACAGGTTTATGTAAAAAAATATTATTCACCTGAAACAAAGAGAAGATATGAAAAGCTCGTGGATAATATGATTAAAGCCTTTGCCGACAGGATTAAGAATCTGGATTGGATGGGAGATTCAACAAAAGTTAAAGCATTGTATAAATTAAGCAAAATAATAAAGAAGGTTGGCTACCCGGATAAATGGAAAGACTTTTCAAAATTATTGATTAATCGAAGTTCTTATGCAAGGAATACGGTTAATGAAAGAGTATTTTGGTTTGAACGGGATATTAATAAATTAGGCAAACCTGTTGACAGAACCGAATGGAATATGACTCCGCAGACTTATAATGCTTACTACAATCCGTCAAACAATGAAATTGTATTACCGGCAGCAATGTTTATTGTTCCCGGTGTTCCTGATTCTTTGCTTGATGATGCCGTCATATATTCTTACGCCGGCGCATCAACTATCGGACACGAAATGACTCATGGTTTTGATGATCAGGGAAGACAGTATGATGAGAAAGGTAATTTATCGGATTGGTGGACTAAGCAAGATGAAGAAAAGTTTAATGAGAGAACTAAATTGATGGTGGAACAATTTGATAATTATGTAGTCCTTGATAGCATGCATATAAACGGCAAGGCAACATTGGGAGAAAATATTGCCGATTTCGGCGGTCTTGTAATAGGATTTGATGCTTTCAAACAGACGGATCAATATAAAGAGGGGAAAGCGCTTAACGGTTTAACACCGTCTCAAAGATTTTGGCTTGGATATGCATATTCATGGTTGGGGCACATAAGACCTGAAGCAATAGCCCAGCAGGTGCTTACGGATGTGCACTCGCCAAATTTCCTGCGGGTTAACGGACCGCTAAGTGATATACCGGATTTTTATGAATCGTTTGGTATAAAAGAAGGTCAACCTATGTGGAGGCAGGCTGATAAAAGAGTGAAAATTTGGTAGAAAAACAGACACGGATTTCACGGATTAAATCAGCAGGAATCTGCGTCAGTATGGTTAAGTATTTTCCGGTATTTATTAAAACATCAAAATATTCTGATAGATGTAAATGAAAAAGACTATTTTTCAATATGGCTTTTCTAATGAAGAACTAAGGTTTTTTAAGAAGTTTAAGAAACCTAATGACATTCAGCAATTTCTTAATGCAATTGAATATAATTCCGAATATGTAACAAACTCTCCGAGGAAAGTTTTACAATATAAAAAAGCTAATTGTTTTGAAGGAGCAATTTTTGCCGCAGCCGCTTTGAGAGTACTTGGTTTCAAACCTTTAATAGTTGATATGATGTCCGAGAATGATGATGACCATGTTATTGCCGTCTTTAAATATGATAATTTTTACGGAGCAGTGGCCAAATCAAATACAAAGCTGCTAAGATACCGCGAGCCTGTTTACAAACCCTTACGTGAATTGGTTATGTCATATTTTGATTTTTACTTTAATATTCTGGGTGAGATGTCTTTGCGAAGTTATTCCAATCCCGTTAATTTATGTAAATTTGACAAATATAATTGGATGACAACGGAGAATGATCTGGAATTTATTGGCGACTATCTCTATATAATAAAGCATCATAAGATATTAAATAAAAAGCAAATTAAATCCTTAAATAATGCAGACAAGGATATAGTTGATTTATGTTTTAACAGCGCAGTTAAAAAAGGATTATATAAACCGGACCGGAAATTAAATTAATAGAAAATCGATGGCATTGTTTCAAATATATTTTGTGCCACAAGATTTAATAACTCATGTTACGCAATCATTAGTATTTTATTAAATAGTCCCAAGTTTTGGCATGCTCATCAATATATGATAGCGCCGAAATTGACCAAATACTGACCCCGTCCTTTGCCAAAGGCATCGCTTTGTGATAGGGCGGAGATTGCAGGATAGATCAAAAACAATGGTTATTTAAAAATATAATTTTGTATAATATGAGTTAATAATATAATTATTATTAAGGATTGCCCTAATTCATAAGCTTAAAATCTTAATGTAAAAACGGTTTCCTTGTCAGGAATTGATTTTACCGTAATTCCACCTTTATGCAGGCGCATTATTTGTCTTGATAAGCTTAACCCAATCCCGGACCCTTCCTTCCGCGTTGTAAAGAAAGGAATAAAGATTTTTTCACATAGTTCTTCCGGCACACCCTGACCATTGTCTTCAATCTGAATCATAGCTTTTCCGTAATTATCAATCATTCCCAACAAACTTATTTCGGGCGTTGGTGAATTAGAGACGGCATTAAAAGAATTTAAAATTAAGTTAATAATGACCTGTTCAATTAAATCCGGATCAGCGGTAACCTCAAGATTTACGGGTTTGGTGGAATAGGTGAATTTAATATTCTTATCCTTGAATTGATCAGCAAATAATTTATGGATTCTTTCAAATAATGATGGGATGTGAACAATTTGAAAATTAGGTACCGGGATTCTTGTCAGGTTTCTGTAGTCATCAATAAAGCGAAGAAGCCCTTTACTTCTTCTGATAATTGTATTCAATGCTTCTTTAACATCATCCAAATTATCAGCGCCCGGATCATTGCCGGCTTTTATTTTTTTATCAGCTTCTTCAAGAAGTAAACTTGCTGTTGAGGATAAGGAAACAATAGGAGTGACCGAATTCATTATTTCATGAGTCAGTACACGTATTAAATTTTGCCATGCTTCCATCTCCTTTTCTTCTAACTCACTTTGAATGTTACTAATGGAAGTAAGTGTATAGTGATTACCCTTTAATTTAAATTCAGCGGCATGAATTGATAATTGTGAAAGCTCGTTACCATCGGCAATCTTAACCAGAATTTTTTCGCCTGCCTTAATTTTTGATATAGCTTCCACTAATGAATCACTTACAACTGAAAGATCGGAAATATTTTTAATATTATTGATTTTCATTAAGTGTTTGGCGGCATTATTAATTAATTCGACATTACCATCCGAAGTATAAGCCATTAAACCAATGCTTACATGCTGAACAACCGTCTGTAGATAGCGGAAGTGTTCTTCTTTCTCAGTTCTCGCTTTCCTAAATTCATCAATTACTTCCGAGAAAGAAGAGCTAAGTTCTTCAAATGCAGAACCTTTAATAGTCGTTTTAAAACTTTGTGAAAAATCGGAGTATTTTATCGAGCTAAAAAACCTTGCTATCTCTCTGTTGGTCCTTTGCACGAAATGAATAATAGAATAAATTTGAATTATAATTATAACAAATACAATAAATGTAGTAGCAATTAATTTAGTTTCGGTAATTAAGAAGAAAAGGATGAAAATAGATAAACATAAAAAGATAATACGTACAAAAACTATTGTGCCGAATTTTTTATAAACCATATTTTTCCAATCTGCGATAAAGTGAAGCTCTTGTTAATCCCAGCTCTTTAGCTGCCTTAGTTAAATTGCCGCCATGCTTGCTTATAGCTTTTATAATCAGCAGTTTCTCTGTCTCTTCAAGATGGTAGTTCTCCGGTTCATTATCATTTACTTGTGAATCATCAGACGGGAAATAAAAATCAACGGGCTGCAGAGTGTCTGATTCGCTCATTATAATTACACGTTCTATAGTATGCTGCAGTTCCCTGATATTGCCGGGCCAATAATAATTTTCTAATTTGACTAAAGCGGCATTACTTATTTTCTTTACCGGCTTACTATACTTTTTGTTATAAATTTGGAGGAAATGTTCAATTAATAACGGAATATCTTCCATCCTTTTCCTGAGGGGGGGCAAATTTATTTCAACAGTATTAATTCTATAAAGAAGGTCCTGCCTGAATCTTTTTTCAGACATTAATTCTTCAATAGGCAGATTAGTTGCACAAATTAAGCGAATATCAATTGCCCGCGGAGTACTTGACCCCAGCCGTGTGACCTGTCTATTTTGAAGTACAGAGAGCAGCTTTGATTGGAGGCTGAAATTTAAGTTGCCTATTTCATCAAGAAATAATGTTCCGCCGGATGCTATTTCAAATCTTCCGGCTCTATCTTCTTTTGCATCGGTAAATGCACCTTTTACATATCCGAATAATTCACTTTCAAAAAGTGATTCGGATATAGCTCCCATATCTACATTTAAGAATATCTCTTTTCCCCTATTTGACTGCCTGTGAAGAGCTCTGGCAATAAGTTCTTTACCGGTGCCATTCTCGCCAAGGATTAAAATATTGGCATCCGTTACGGCAACCTTTTGAATAGTACCGAATACTTTTTTCATTTCTTCAGAAACACCGATAATATCATGAAACTTGCGGTCAAGATCGGAGCTTAACTGTCTTTGCCTTGAAAGAAGGTTATCTATTTCTTGTTTAGATTCACTTAATTTCATAGCAGAAGAGACAGTAGCTAAAAGTTTTTCATTCTGCCATGGCTTTAATACAAAATCCGTGGCCCCTTCCTTAATAGCCTTAACAGCCATTTCAATATTTCCGAAGGCAGTAATAAGTATTATAACTGCAGAGGGGTCGATCTCAAGAATCTTTTTTAACCAATTAAAGCCTTCAGTCCCGCTTGTAGCATCACCAGAAAAGTTCATATCGAGAAGGATTACATCGTAGTGTTCGTCTTTTAATATAGCGGGGATTTGTTTAGGATCCTTTTCAATACGGACTATTACATAATGCTGCTTTAGCAGTAACCTTGCCGAAAATAAGACATCATCATCATCGTCAACTATTAGAACTTTTCCCGGCTTTGTATTCATATAATTAATAATCAATTATTATGGATTTATTACATCAATTATTATTCCCCGAAATAACCGATAAAAAGAGCAATTACAATAGAAATATTAAAAGTACACTTTTCCAGATCGTCCGGTAACGCACATAAGTGTCCGTTTATGAACAGTGCTAACTTTAAACTAAATTATTTAAAAATCAATTTGAAATCGAAATATTTTGTAATTATAAAATTTTTGAAGGAATTATGAATGATAACATATATATACAGCAAAATAATTTTTAGGCATACAAATTGAGTTAAGCAGATATAAATAATATACTCATTAAATTTTTAATTTATACTGGTGATAAAGTGGACAGGAAAATAGAAAAGAAGCCCTTACTGAAACGCAAAAAATTTTGGTTTGCATCAACCGGCGGTGCGATATTTTTAGGTTTAATTATTGCAATTTTTACTGATACTGGATCTAAGCTTAATGTTGAAACGGATAAAATAACGATTTCAACTGTCAGCGAGGGAGATTTTCAGGAGTTTATTCCTGTAACCGGCAATGTTATGCCACGGACTACTTTTTATCTTGATTTAATAACCGGCGGGTCAGTAGAACAAAAATATGTTGAAGAGGGCGCGATGTTAAAGAAAGGAGATAAGATTATAAAACTTTCTAATTCCAATGTACAGCTTAATACTCTTCAACAGGAAACCTTTGCCTATCAACAAATAAATGAAGTCAGAAACACAAGGCTGCAAATTGAGCAAAACAGTATTGTTCTTCAGACGCAACTTGTAGATGCAAATTTTAGCCTAATAACTTCTAAACAATTATTTGACCGGGAAAAAATAATGTGG
This sequence comes from uncultured Ignavibacteriaceae bacterium, assembly GCA_964618785.1. Lineage (GTDB taxonomy): Bacteria > Bacteroidota > Ignavibacteria > Ignavibacteriales > Ignavibacteriaceae > FEN-1297. Next base: position 6,081 of record CAZUCY010000063.1, read on the forward strand.
GAAAAGAAACTTGTATCACAGCAAGAGTATGAGCAGGCAAGAGATAAATATAATCATGATATTGAACAACAGAAATTAACACGCAAAAATTTTGTAGCGGATTCATTAACAAAACAAACCCAATTAACACAAATTGGAGAATCAATTAAGCGCCTGCAAATGAATTTGGAATTAATCAGAGAAAATATTGATAATCTTACGGTTAAAGCGCCGATAGACGGTCAGCTTACAGCTTTGAATGCTGAAACAGGGCAATCTAAATCAGCAGGAGAACGGCTCGGGCAAATTGATGCATTAGACGGTTTTAAGGTAAGAGCGGATATAGATGAGTATTATATAGCAAGAATTGCGAAAGGTTTAAATGCAACTGCTGAAATAGACGGCAATGATTATAAACTGGTCGTTTCGAAGGTATTTCCGGAAGTTAAAGACGGAAAATTTCAGGTGGATATGGAATTTGAAGGAAAAGTTCCGGACGGAATAAGACGCGGGCAGACATTACAAATAAGATTACAGCTTAGTGAAAGAACAAAAGCATTACTCTTATCACGCGGTGGCTTTTATCAAAAAACCGGTGGACAATGGGTTTTTGCTGTTGATAAATCGGGAAGCATGGCAATTAAAAGATCAATAAGCCTCGGCAGGCAAAATCCCGATTATTTTGAAGTACTAAACGGATTGAAACCAGGTGATAAAGTTGTGACATCTTCATATGATAATTTTGGCGATGTACAAAAACTAATTTTGAAATAAATGGAATTCATATTATGGAAAACAGGTTAAAGAATATAAAAGAAGTGAGAAAAATCATGAAAAATAAATCTATTAAAGCCGGCAATGGACTTGTAATGTGCGTATATAAATATACACAGCATTTCCCGGTTGAAGAAGCAAATGGGCTTGCACTCCATTTGAGAAGTATTGCTGTAAGCATCCCGGAAAGCATTGCTGAAGGCTTAGGAAGAAGTTATGATAATGAACTCGGACTCTTTTTAAGCACATCATTAGGACTTGTTTCAAGACTTGCCTATATGGCTGAACTTTCATTTCAACTTGGGTACCTGGATGAATTAGAATTTAATGATATTGAGGAAAAAATTGAAGAATTACAATCCTTAATAAATGAATCAATACAAAAAATTGCAGCTTAATAATGAAGATAAAAATAATCTTAACAAATTATAAAAGGAAAAAATTATGCTAAGGACAGTTAACTTAAGGAAAATTTATACAACCGAAGAGGTTGAAACTACCGCTTTAAATAGTGTTAACATTGAAATTAACGAGAAGGAATTTGTGGCTATTATGGGTCCTTCCGGCTGCGGCAAATCAACTTTGCTGAACATATTCGGCTTGCTTGATAACCCTTCCGAAGGGGAATATCATTTTATGGATTATGAAGTATCAAAGTATACGGAACGGCAGAGGGCAAATTTAAGAAAAGCCAGTATAGGATTTGTATTCCAAAGTTTCAACCTGATTGATGAATTAACTGTTTTTGAAAACGTAGAACTTCCCTTATTGTATTTGGGTGTACCAACCAAAGAAAGAGAAAAAATGGTTGTTAAAGTATTGGAAAGGATGCAGATTATGCACCGTAAAGATCATTTTCCGCAGCAATTATCCGGCGGTCAGCAGCAGCGTGTAGCAGTATCAAGGGCTGTAGTAGCAAAACCGAAATTAATTCTGGCAGATGAGCCGACAGGAAATCTTGATTCTTCAAACGGTGAGGAAGTAATGAATATTCTTACGCAGTTGAATGAAGAAGGTACTACAATTGTGATGGTTACTCACTCTCCACATGATTCTGAATATGCACATCGTATTATCCATTTGTTCGACGGGCATGTGGTAACAGAAAACTATAAAGAAAAGTTTCACGTCTAAGCGCAGAGTGCAAAGCGCAGAGCGCATGGCGCAAAGCGAATCACATATAATTCAATTTTCTAAACAATTTTAGTTTAATGATAGGATAAAGACAGTGGTAATAAATTTTAGGTTTCAAGATTTACAAATTTGGCAGTTTGCAATTGAAATTTGCGATGAACTCCTGGATATAGCGGATAACTTAGCGGACAGAAAATTATATAGATTTTCCGAACAACTTAGAGGCGCTGCGATGAGTATGAGTAATAACATAGCTGAAGGTTCAGGCTCTAATTCTGATAAAGATTTTAATAATTTCTTAAACATCGCTCATAGATCAACTTTTGAAAATGCAAATATTTTAATAATTCTTAATAGAAGAAAATTAATCTCCGAAGAAACACTAGACAGTCTTTTAGACAAGTTAGATAAAGAATGCAGAATGATGACAAATTTTAAAAAAACGCTATAAAACGCTATGCGCTTTGCGCCATACTCTTTGCGCTGCTCTTATTCAAACAAATTAAAGGAGAAAAAATGATAAAATTAAATAATATAGAAAAGTTTTACAGCAACAAGATTATAAAGACGTATGTTTTAAGAAATGTAAATCTTCAAATCGAAGAAGGGGAATATGTATCGGTGATGGGCCCTTCGGGTTCCGGCAAATCCACACTTCTAAATATTATTGGTATGCTTGATGTGCCTTCTGAGGGAGAATACTACTTTTTTGACGAGCCGGTTCATAAGATGAGCGAAAAGAAGCTTTCCGACCTTCATAAAATGTTCATTGGATTTGTTTTCCAGAGTTACCACTTAATTGATGAACTAACTGTTTATGAAAACTTAGAAACACCCCTGCTATATCAAAAAGTTAAATCAGATGAAAGGAAAGGGAGAGTAGCAGAAACGCTGGATAATTTTAATATGGTAGCAAAGAAAGATTTATTTCCTAACCAGCTTTCCGGGGGTCAGCAGCAATTAGTTGCAATTGCAAGAGCCATAATAGCTCAACCTAAATTAATACTTGCAGACGAACCTACCGGAAATCTCCATTCTGATCAGGGTAAGGAAATAATGGAAGTTTTGAAGAAATTAAACCAGAATGGAACAACTATCATTCAGGTAACCCATTCGGAAACAAACGCCGGTTATGGGAACAGAATAATTAAACTAAAAGATGGTTGGATAGAAAAGTAGTGCTAAAAAAGCGGAGACCGGAGAAAGCAGACCGGAAAGCGGAGAAAATTGAGAATATTATTCAATGAATTTCAAACAATTATTATTTGGTCAATGATAATTGAATAAAAGGAAGAAATAATGTTAAAAAATTATTTAAAAATCGCAATAAGAAATATTTTAAGAAATAAAACGTATTCGCTAATTAATATTATCGGGCTGGCAGTGGGTGTTGCTTGTGCTATAACATTATATCTTTTCATTACAGATGAGCTTGGTTATGATAAGTATGATAAAAATGCTGATCAGATTTACCGGGTATATGTAAAAATGTTTTTTGATGGTAAAGAATCAGTCAACGCTAAAACATCTGCTCCGCTTGGAGCTGCACTTGTCAATAATTTTCCTGAAGTGCTTAATTATACGCGGATAGGCTTTTTCGGGAATCACGTTTTTAAATATAACGACAAAGAATTCAGGGAATGGAGGGTCTATACTGCCGATTCAACTTTTTTTGAAATATTCACAATGAATTTTATAGCTGGAAACGCAATAACAGCTCTGAATCAACCAAATTCAATTGTTATAACTGAATCGGCTGCAAGGAGATACTTCAGCAATGAGAATCCTGTCGGCAAGACATTGAATGAAGAAGGAGTTGGAAGTTTTATAATAACCGGTTTAGTAAAAGATTTTCCTAAAAATTCACACTTCAGCTGCGATTTTCTACTATCAATGTCCACTTATCAGGAGACAAGAAACCAAAAGTGGCTTTCCACCGGTTATACTACATATATAAAATTAAAAAAAGGAACTGACCCGGTCGTTTTAGAAAATAAATTTAAAGCGATTGTCCATGATTATGTAGGTCCGGCCGCAGCAGCTTTACTTGGTATTTCGGTAAATCAATTCTTTGATCAAGGCAACAGTTATGATTTCCTTCTACAGCCCTTGACGTCCATTTACTTAGAATCAAAACGGGAATACGGGATAGACACAAATACCGAATGGAGTGATGTTAGATCAAGCGATATTGCGTTCATCTATATTTTTTCTGCTGTGGGGCTTGCAATATTATTTGTTGCAATAATAAATTTTATGAACCTTTCAACTGCCAGGTCGGGAAAACGTTCAAAGGAAGTTGGCATTAGGAAGACTCTGGGTTCTAATAAATTCAAGCTGATTTTACAATTTATCACAGAATCTATTTTAATGAGTGTAATTTCGGTAAGCCTCGCTTTAGCCTTGTTGGAGGTGATTCTCCCTGTATTCAATAGTTTATCGGGCAAAGAATTACAACTAAATTTGTTTGGCAATCCTTATGCAGTCCCTTCGTTAATTGGTTTTATCCTTTTCGTTGGTGTACTTGCGGGAAGCTATCCGGCGTTTTACATGTCTTCATTTCAGCCTATACAAATTTTAAAACCTTATACACAGGGAGGAAGCGGAAAGAATTTATTCAGAAGTACTTTAGTCGTAATCCAGTTTTCCGTATCCATTTCATTATTAATCGGGACACTGATTATTAAAAATCAGCTTACTTATTTACAAAATAAAGATCTTGGATTTAACAAAGAGCATCTGGTTGTGATTAGAAACGCTGCTATTCTCGGCAACAAAATTGAAACATTTAAAAATGAATTAACAAAAAATCCTCAGATAACTTCAATAGGTTATTCATCCTTAATGTTTTCCTCGGGAATTCCGGGAAGTGCTTATTTGTTTGATAAAAAAACAGGCACCAATCCGTTATTCTTCCAGGTTTTAGACGTTGATTATGGATTTGTAAATACATTCCAGATTGAGCTTTTGGACGGACGCTTCTTTTCAAAAGAATTTCCATCTGATACGGCAGCGGTTGTTATTAACCAGGCCGCCTTAAAAGAAATTGGAACTGATAACCCAATCGGGAAGGATTTAAATTTTATAGGAAACGCAAAAGATCAGGTTTCTTACAAAATAATAGGTGTGATAAAAGATTTTAATTATGAATCTCTTCATCAGCAGGTTCGTCCATTGGTTCTTCAATTACATACTCCAAGGCAGGCTGCTTACTTACTTACATTACGTGTAATTTCAAGTAACCCTGAAGAGGCACTTGGTTTTATAAAAATTACATGGCAAAAATTCGCAGGCAAAGAAAATATTAATTTTGGATTTATGGATCAGGATTTAGCTCACCTTTATGATTCGGAAGAAAAAACAGGAATTGTGGCGGCTATATTTTCTTTTCTCGCAATTTTTATTGCTTGCCTTGGTTTGTTCGGGCTTGCCGCATTTGTAACCGAACAAAGGACTAAAGAAATCGGGATAAGGAAAGCGCTTGGTGCATCAGTTTCCGAAATCGTAACTATTCTCTCAAAACAATTTACAAAATGGGTTGTGCTTGCAAATTTAATCGCATGGCCTGTTGCTTATTACGTTATGAATAAGTGGTTGGAAAATTTTGCCTACCGGATAAATATAAGTCTTTGGGTATTTGTTTTGTCCGGGTTGTCTGCCCTATTAATAGCTTTAATTACAATAAGCTTTCATGCTATTAAGGCAGCAACTGCAAACCCGATAAAATCATTAAAATACGAGTAGCTTTCCCAAAGCCAAAGATAACCGGATGTGTTTTTAGCAGACCATTCGGCTATCAATAAAAGTAAATAAGAAGGAATTATGTTAAAAAATTATTTAAAAATAGCAGTTAGAAATTTGCGTAGACAAAAGGTTTACACGTTTATTAATTTAACAGGCTTAGCTGTAGGTATTACCTGTGTGATTCTTATACTCCTGTGGATTCAGGACGAATTGAGTTTTGAGAAGTTTCAAAAGAACAGAAATGAGTTGTATGCAGTTACGATGAGGGATTCGCGTGATCATGACACGCGTGAATCGACCAACTTTTCAATCTCATATGCGCTTGCTCCTCTTATGAAACAGGAATTTCCCGAGATTATTGATTTTACAAGAATTCAGCAACGCAGTTCTTTTGAAAGCTGTATGCTGAAATATGGCAGCAAAGTTTTTAATGATAACGGGATGATATTGGCTGATCCTTCTTTTTTTAAGATGTTCACATACCGGTTTATCAAGGGAAATCCCAATACAGCTTTATTAAATAAAAATTCTATTGTTATCACTCAGAACACTGCGGAAAAGTTCTTTGGCGATGAAGAACCAATTGGCAAAACGTTAAGATTCAACAGCAGGCAGGATTTCACTGTCTCAGGAGTTGTTGAAAATCCGCCGCATAATTCGGAATTGCAATTCAACGTTGTAGCGCCGATTCAAATTCTTGGCAGCGAGACGTTAAGCGGGTGGGCTTGGGAAAGTTCTTCGTTCATCCTGGTCAGGAAAAATACTGTCATTTCTGAACTCGAACGGAAAATATCCGGAATGATTCAAAAAAATCACCCGATGCCCGGTGTGAACCTTATCATTGGTATCCAGCCTCTTACCCGAGTACATCTTTACTATGGAGACGGAGATATCAAGCTCATCTACATTTTTTTATCGGTGGCGATTTTTATTTTATTAATCGCTTGCATCAATTACATGAACTTGTCAACGGCTCGTTTTAGCAGGCGTGCCAGGGAGGTGGGATTGCGAAAAGTGTTAGGAGCTCAAAGAGCGGCTCTAATTCGACAGTTCCTGTTTGAATCTGTCTCACTGTCAATTGTTGCATTGCTGATTGCAGCTACGCTTGTTGAAATCCTGCTGCCGTTTTTTAATATCGTTACTAATAAGAACCTGGAATTTGTTTCACCGGATAATCTGTTGATGATTTGCGGCTTGGTAGGATTAGCAGTTATGGTTGGGATTATAGCAGGCAGCTATCCCGCTATCTTTCTATCGTCTTTTCAACCTGCCGCAGTTATAAAAGGAACAGGTAAAATTAATTTGAGGAGTTCGACGTTAAGGGCAGTTCTTGTTGTCACTCAATTCAGTATAGCAATTATAATGCTTATTTCAACAATTATGGTTTTTAAGCAATATAACTATTTGGTTAACAAAGATCTTGGGTATAATAAAGATCAGATTGTCTATATTCCGATTAACAAGGAGATCAAACAAAAATATGAGTCTTTAAAAAATGTGCTCTTTCAAAAGCCCGATATTAAAAATGTCACTGTTGCTTCAAGCTTGCCGAATGAAATAGGCAGTGTCAATCCTATCGAGTGGGAAGGGAAGCAGGACAGTAAGATGGTTCTAATTCATTTTGGCGTAGTAGATCACGATTATCTTAACACTTTCCGCATGAAGTTATCAGCAGGGCGGGACTTCTCGAAAGATATTACTGCAGACATATCAAATTTCATTATCAACAAAAAAGCCGCACAATTGATGGGGCTTAAAAACCCTCTCGATAAAGGGATTTCTTTCATGGGGCTTAACGGTAAGATTATTGGAGTTGTTGATGATTTCAACAACCGTCCTCTTGATGAAGAAACCAATCCACTGATTTTGACAATCTATCCTAATTATTATGATTACTTCGTACAGTACGTTTTAATTAAAATAAACTCCAATAACATTTCAGAAACGTTAAAATATATTGACCGGGTTGTTAATGAATCGGCTCCTAGTTATCCGGTTGAATTTAAATTCTTAGATCAAACAGTAAATAATCTTTATCAATCCGTCCGGCGCTCGTTGTACTTATTCGAATATTTCGCATTTCTGGCGATATTCATTTCCTGCCTAGGACTCTTTGGTTTGGCGTCATTCATGACGGAGCTGCGGACTAAAGAGATTGGAGTTAGAAAAACACTCGGTGCTTCAGTGACTGGAGTCGCCTTGCTTCTTTCACGGGAATTCACCAAATGGATATTGCTTGCAAATCTTATTGCCTGGCCGGTAGCTTACTATGCAATGAACAGTTGGCTTCATGATTTTGCCTATAGAATAAGTATTAGCTGGTGGATTTTTATTTTGTCCGGTGGACTTGCTCTAGCTATTGCATTGGCGACCGTTAGTATTCAGGTAATTAAAGCAGCAACAGCAAACCCGGTAAAATCGCTTAAGTATGAATAAGGAAAGTAGATCGGAGACAGAAAGATGTTGAAAAATATTATTTGATAAGTATAAGATAATTTTTAATCAATCAGTGATTAATGAACATTGACAATTGAATAAAAGGAGAAAAATGTTCAAATATTATTTTAAAATAGCTCTCAGGAACCTGAGGAAAAACAAAGTTTATTCTGTAATTAATATTCTAGGATTAGCGGTCGGAATAGCTTCGTTTATTCTTATTGCATTATACATTCAATATGAATATAACTTTGATAAGTTTAACATCAATTATGATAGAATATTCCGGGTTGAACAGAAAGTAAAATACGCCGACGGTTTCCGTAACAGGAATCAAACGCAAGCACCTTTGGCTAATATTTTGGCAGCAGGCTTTCCTGAAATTGAAAAATCTGTAAAGATTAAACCTGTTTGGGGTGAGTTTCTATCTTCATCTAAAAAATTAACCTTCTACGAGGGAAATGGATATTATTCCGGTGAGACTTTTTTTGATATTTTCACGTGCGATTTTATTTCCGGTTCCCCTAAAACAGCCTTAACAGATCCATATTCTATAGTACTAACTAAAGAATTAGCTCAAAAATATTTTCCCGGTGAAAATCCCCTGGGTAAAACCATTCGTGCTCAAAATAAACTTGATTATAAAATTACTGCTGTTATAAAAGATTTTCCCGAGAATTCTCATTTAAAGCTGTCTTATCTTGTTTCATTTTCAACTATTGAAAAAACACAGGACTATAATTTTCCTGCTGAATGGGGAGATGATGGTATATCTACGTATATACTTCTTCAGTCAAAAGAACAATTTAAAACAGCAGGCGATAAAATTTATAATCTCCTTGATAAATACATCCCTCAAAATAACAGGAAATTAGTCTTAAGGCGACTTTCTCAAATACATTTACATCCGGATGATGATACGAATTTAAGTGTAATCATTTTCCTTTATGGAATTATCGGATTATTTGCATTGTGTATTGCTTCCATTAATTCAATTAATTTAACCACAGCTTATGCAACTACAAGAGCTAAGGAAATCGGGATTCGTAAAGTCGTCGGCGCAAATCGGATGAAGCTTATAAAACATCTCCTATGTGAATCGGTAATCATTTCATTTATCTCTCTTCTTCTTGCTTTTTCATTAGCTGAAGTTTTCCTTCCCGAATTTAATAAAGTTGTTGACAGGCATTTGGAAATTTCTATTATAAATAATTGGGTGTTTACTCTCGGGATGGCAGCTGTCGCATTACTTGTGGGTTTATTTTCCGGCAGCTACCCTGCTTTTTTACTTTCCTCTTTTACACCCGGCGCCTTGTTAAAGAAAAATGTGTCCGGAATAAAACATTTTCAAAAAATCGGGATGAAGAAAATATTAGTTTTTGTGCAATTCCTTTTATCTATAGCTTTGATGATATCGACTGTAATAGTTTATAAACAATTGAAATATATGAGTACAAAAGATTTGGGATTCAAAAGAGAAAATATTTTATGGGCAGAGCATATTAAATCCAATAATAAAAAATTCAACTCTCCGGATGCGCTAAAACAGGCTCTTTTTCAAAACCCGGGCGTTCTAAGCGTTACAATATCTAAAAACATTCCTTTTCATGGTTATTGGGATAGAACTGTTAACCGGGAAGGCGCCGGGACAGATGAAAAAATGGATCTATTGTATAATGCAATTGATCCTGATTTTATTAAAACCTATGGTATGAAGATTATAGATGGCAGGAATTTTAACAAAACTATTTCAAGTGATAAGAATGCATGCCTGGTTAATGAAACTGCGGTTGAACAATTCGGATGGAACAACCCGTTAGGGAAAGGACTTTGGGATAATAAATATCGAGTTATAGGGATTGTAAAGAATTTTCATCAGATTTCAATTTACTTCCCTATCCGGCCTTTTTTCATGATTTTAAATGATGACAACTTTGAAGATGAAAATGTTTTTTCAATTAAAGTTGCCTCCGAACATGATGCTGAAATTAAGCAATTTGTAATGGATAAATTCGAAGCATTTTTCCCGGGGCAGTTATTTAATTTCAAATATCTCGATGAAGATTTTGATAGTGAAACAGTCAGGATTGTCAGCGGGGTAAGCAGATCTTTCGGCATTTTTACGGCTATTACAATTATATTAGCTATGATGGGATTATTCGGGACGATTTCTTTTATAACAAAATTAAAAACTAAAGAAGTGGGAATTCGTAAAGTTTTAGGAGCTTCTTTACCCAAATTATTGCTTGTACTTAGCCGGGATATGATTAAAGTAATGGCTTATGCCAATCTTTTTGCATGGATAATTGCATTCTTATTAATGAATTCGATTTTAAATCAATTTGCATATAGAACGGATATTTCAATTTGGATATTTCTATCCGTTGGAATTATTTCTTTCGCAGTTTCAATGTTAATAGTAATTGCACAGGTACACAATACCGCAATAAGAAATCCAGTAAATTCTTTGAGATATGAATAAGCACGGCGCAAAGCGCGTAGCGAAGGAAACCGGAGAATGCAGATCGGAAACCGGATGAAATGAACAGATCGTTGAATGTAATGCGCAATAGTAGGATAGGACGCTCTGCGCTTAGCGCTTTACGCCATGCAAAAATTATAAAGGAGAAAGTAATGTTAAAAAGCTATCTGAAAACTGCCGTAAGAAGTTTGATAAGGCATAAAACCTTTTCATTTGTAAATATTCTTGGTTTTGCTTTTAGCATATCAATCTGTATTGTTATTATTCTGTATCTAATGAAAGAATACAGCTTTGACAGGTATAATACTAATGCAGATAATATTTATAGATTAGTTGATAGTGAAAATAATTCAAGCGGGATTGATTACAGGCTAAAAAAAATTCTTGTTAATAATTATCCTGAACTAAAAAATGGTTGTTTTACTCAGAGCGCTGAGATGAAAATAAATATCAGTTATAAACATAATGGTTATATTGTAGATAATATCTTATCTGCCGATAAAGAGTATTTCAAAGTTTTTACGATTTCATTTTTATCGGGAGACGCATCTAATCCTTTACCTGATAAAAATTCTGCAGTTCTAACGGAAAGCTCAGTGCGTAAAATATTTGGCAATGAAAACCCTATTGGAAAAGAGATATTATTATTTAATAATATTCCTTTGATTGTAACAGGTATAATCCGTGATTTCCCGGATAATTCGAGTATATCTGCTAATATTATTGTTAACGCCGATAACGATTCTTTTAAATTCAGCTTTTACTGTACAAATAGCAAAGACTCCAGCTCTTACAGGTATCCATTTAACATATACTTGCTTTTTAAAGAAAATACAAACATTCAACAGGCTGTAAATAATATTAATAGCAATACGGAATTATTGAGTCCTTATGTTCACAAGATCAATTTGTTACCATTAAAAAACATTTATTTATTTGACAATACAACCGGAAGCAGCAATATGAAGGGCAATCCTGCTCTGCTAAAGATTTTAGCAAGCATTGCTTTAATAATACTTATTCTTGCTGTAATGAATTATATTAATCTAACCGTCGCTCAGCAAAACAGAAGAAATAAGGAAACCGGTATAAGAAAGACAATAGGGGCGGGAAGAAAGGAAATAATATTCGGCTTTTTAACCGAATCTGTCTTAGTAACGTTAATTGCTTTCATAATTGCGCTGTTAATAATTGAATTATCGTTACCATATTTTAGGGAAATTTTAAATAGTAAATTAAATGTTCTTTCCTTAACGAAATTCCCGGTAAATTTAATACTAATTATTTCTATTTTCTCAATTGGGACGGTCTCAGGAATGGGCCCGGCATTAATACTCTCATCTTTCAACCCTGTAAGGATTTTCTGCGGCAACACTATAACTTCAGGTAGGAAAGGTTATCTAAGAAATTTATTAACAGTATTCCAATTTAATGTTTCTATAGCGCTGATATTCTGTATAATAGTAATAGAGAAACAGATAGACTACGTAAAACATAGTGATTTGGGTTTCAACAAGGAACAATTGCTGCGCCTTGATATTGCGGTGCCTTCAACTACGTCTGCGCTGGTCAGCGAGTTGAAGCAATACTCAAATATTCAAGATGTAACAGTTTCCTTCGGAGTCCCGGGCGAAGTACATATGACTATGGGCGCCGCTATCCAGGGTAAAAATCAACCGGTCCAATGTATAAGTGTCGACAGCACATTTCTTCGCACTTTAAAAATAAAATTATTAATGGGCAGAGAATTACTTCCCGGCGATTTCGGCAAAGTGTGTATGATTAATGAGGCAGCTTATAAATATTTCGGCTGGAAAGATTTGGTAAATAAAAAATACAATAATGGAAGAGAAGGCGGATTTGAAGTAATAGGTGTTGTTAAAGATTTTCATTTTTCTTCATTTCATAAAGTCATAGAACCTGCTTGCATTATGTTTTGCTCCAATTGGTTGCCTAATATAATCAGCATTAAGATAAAAGCGGGCGCTTTACGGGAAACTATGAATTTTATAAATAAGACCTGGAAAAGGATTGTCCCGGATTATCCGATTAGATATCAATTCTACGATGACTTCTTTAATGAAATGTACTTAAAGGAGGAACGGTTTGCAAAAGCAATTGGCTTGTTTGCGATATTAGCTATAAGTATTTCCTGTATGGGGATTTTAGGATTGGTAATATTTGCATCCGAACGCCGTTCAAAGGAAATAGGTATCCGGAAAGTACATGGCGCTAAAGTTAATGAACTAATGTATATGCTGAATAAAGATTTTCTAAAATGGGTTATTCTTGCGTCTATTATCGCTTTGCCTGTAGGCTGGTATGCTATGAATAAATGGCTGCAGGATTTTGCATACAAAACTGAAATTAACTGGTGGGTTTTTGCTTCGTCCGTGCTGACTGCATTGTTAATCGCTATGTTAACTATCAGCTGGCATACCTGGAGAGCTGTGAATAAAAACCCTGTAGAAGTTTTAAGATATGAATAAAATACGGATACAGGAGAATGCAGACCGGAAAGCATGGGATGGTAAAATAATGTTCTAAATATTTAATTGAGGAATAATAACGATGTTAAGACATAATTTACTTATTATTTATAGAAATATAAAACGGAATAAAAGTACTTTTTTCA
>CAZUCY010000064.1:0-19220 GCA_964618785.1 uncultured Ignavibacteriaceae bacterium
ACCCCGGCAACAGTGCCGGTATTAAACATTGTATTTATCCCTGCTTTGGAATGATCGCCCATAACCAACCCGGCAAACAAAGAGCCGCTGTCAATTTTTTCTCCATTTATAATTACCTTAACACTGCCGTAATTGTTTTTTAAGTCGCTATTGTTAGTATCGGCTCCCAGATTTACCCATGAACCTAAGTATGAATGCCCCAGAAATCCGTCATGCTGTTTGTTGGAATATGAATGAATTACAGATTCCTCGACTTCACCTCCGACTTTACAAGACGGTCCTATTGAAGTATTCTCGTATATTTTAGCTCCTATTTTTACTCTGGAATTGTCTCCTATATAAGCAGGACCCTCAATAACTGCATTAGCATAGACCAAAACGTTTTTACCGATGTAAATTGGACCGGATTCTGCATCAAGTACAACACCCGGTTTAACCTTAGAACCCTCATCAATAAAGATATTCTTTTTGTTCAAGAGAATTGCGCCCTCATAAACAGTCCCTTTTATATTTTTTCCATTACTTTTCGAAGTAAGCAATTTAAAATCAGAAATTATCTGCCCCCCATTATTATTAACTAACTCCCACGGATACTTTATAAATTTAACTTCAATGTTTTTTTGAGGAAGATTTTTGAAATTTAACGGTGCAAAAAAGTCAGTAGAGCTGTGTTTTATGATTTCAAGATTTCTTCCGCTTATTTTTAATGCGGCTAAAATGTTCCCGCTAATATATACAGCATCCTCATCATCTAAAGACACATTATTTACAAAATTATTATCGACTATTACCTGTCCATTAATAAATAAACAATTATTACCGCTTATCCGATTTACCTCAATATCCTTATTCTGTTGATTTATGACCGCCTCAAGATACGCTCTGCAATACAATGAAAATGGTATTCCGGGATAATACAACCCAACTTTCTCTCGTAAAGTCAATATACCGCACCGAAGATCGTAAACAGGACGTAAATATACCAAGGGTAATAGAGACGAATAATCAGAACTTTCAAATAAACAAATGTAGTTAACCATTTATAAAAGCTCCTTTCATTAACATACATTATGAGAAATAATACTGCAAAATAATCTATTAAAGACAATTTTAAATCTGAATTTTTTCATCGATACCTTATCACAAAGAAATGGATTTGCCAAAGGGCTTAGTTATTTAAATATAGAATTTTGCGTTACATTAATCAAATAATAAAATTTATTGTCTTAATAACTTCGAAGGAGTGTTGCTATTATAGGAAAATTATTCGGCATTGCAATAAAACCTCGTATATGTGATATAGAATTTGGGCATATTTGTGCCACTTCCTTAGCGATTCGATTTTGTTACATTAATAATATGCTATAATATTTTCATCACTTCTGGATTTGTTTGTTTATTTTATTTGTTTTGTAATTTATATTAGTCAACTTATTCAGAATAAATCGATTTATGCTACGATATTTTGGAAAAGCCTAAAGTTCTGTTGCTAATAATTCCACTATTGCCATAGGGATGACAACGTCAAATATCTGGATAATTTTATTCCAAAGGAATGGCTATGCCAAATATCATTTGCATAACATGAGTTATTAAGATAATACCCGATACAAGTCTCAAAAAATAATTCAATTTAAAAGAGACTCAGGATCTAAGTTTGCCGCTTCAATCTCTTTGAAATATTTTACAGTTCCGACTTTCAATTCATAAGTAGCCTGCTCATCACAAGTAATCAAACCTTTAGGATGAAGCTGTAAGGCGCTGACTGTCCACATATGATTTACTCCTTCTTCAACAACCTTTGCCAGCGCTCTGGATTTATTTAATCCGCTGATAATTATCAGTACTTCTTCTGCGTCCAGAACAGTTTTAACCCCAACCGTCAATGCAGTTTTTGGTACTTTTTTAATATCATTGTCGAAAAATCTGGAGTTTGCAATAATTGTATCCATTGTTAAAGTCTTTACTCTTGTCAATGAGCCGATAGAAGAACCAGGTTCGTTAAAAGCGATATGTCCGTCGGGACCAATCCCGCCTACAAATAAATTGATACCGCCTGCATTCTTAATTTTCTTTTCATAATCTTCACATTCTTTCTCTAATTCTTTTGCATTACCGTTAAGTATGTTTACATATTTCTTATCAATATCAATATGGCTGAAGAAATTATTCCACATAAAAGAATGATAGCTTTCCGGGTGCTCTTCAGGAAGCCCGACATACTCATCCATGTTAAAAGTGGTCACATTTTTGAAAGTTATAATTCCTTTTTCATTCAGCTTTATTAACTCTTTGTACATCCCAATAGGAGAAGAACCGGTTGGTAGCCCTAATACAAATCGTCTTTCTTGAGTCGGCTTGAATTTATTTATTCTCGATGCAACATAATTTGCTGCCCACTTAGAAACCATTTCATAGGTTGGTTGAATAATTAGTCTCATATAAACCTCTCATTAATTAAATTAATTTTCGATGCAGAGCTTAATTATTTCCCTGCATCATTATAATAAAGAGCTGCTGCACCAAGTACAGCAACATTTTCAATTCCCGATACTTCAGTTTTAAAATTCTTTACGGAATTCGAATAGGAGAAACCGCTTATTGCATTATTCATTTCTGCTTCAAAATATTCAAAGGATTTGCCAATTGAGCCGCCTATTATAATAATTTCCGGATCAAACGTGTACGTAATAATGTTTTCCATTCAATATAATTAAATACTTTAATTTATAATGAGAAAATGATTTATTTTATATTCCATCCTGTTACCGATAAAATGGGTTGCTTACCATTTAAATCATCTTTATAGAAGTACCCTTTAATTATTTTCTCTTCTCCCGGAAGCATTGAAAAATAATTGTCTTCCCATAATATAGGTAATACGGATTCGCCGTCTTTTCCTTTTATAACCGCGAGTACTATTTGGAAAGCTAATTTGCCGGTACGATTAATTAGTCTTATTTCTGCCTCATATTTCCCTCTTGAGCTGATAAACTTTGAGTTTACAGCTAAGTGAACTTTTATTAATTTGTTTAGGCAGGTTAAATCAGCATAATCTTTAGCCGGCGTCAACATCCATGTTGTCTTTGCGGTATCAAGAATATCGGGTTTTGCCGACAAACAATAGAAATTAGAACTCACAATTTTTTTTCCGCTAAAAAGTTTTAAATCCAGAAAATATGTTTTGCTTAAATTACTTATTACCGGCAATTGTAAAATTTTAATTGCCCGGTCTACTGGAAGATCAAATGAAATATTTTTAGAAAATCTTTCAGACAAATCAAAATTTAATAAGCGTATTTTTGCGGTTAAATTATTTTGAGAAAAGAGTGTACTATTAACAGCAATTATTTCATCCTCACTATAATCATATAGAATATGGATAGGTTCACAAGCTTTCATAGTTCCAAAAAACGCACCTCCCGGCATTAAGTAGTAATCATATAATTGCCACCACAGCTTGGGCCATGCAGAGTTTAACATCCAATGGATTACCCCTGTTGCCGAATATTTATTTGCTTCATTCGCTTCAAACATTGCACGGGTATTCTCGTAATTTATAAACTGTGCTTTGGTACAATATTCTTCTAAACCATCCGGTTTACCCATACGATTAAATAAGGCATCATTATAATTCTTCAAATTACCGAACGCGTTTTTCCCGCAATGAAAATTCCAAATGCTATCTATGGGCCAAAGATGATTCGCAGGAATCATTTTTTTAATACTTTCAACGGGAGGAACTTCGGCACCCGGACCGATTTCTGTATTAAATCCAAAAGCACCGCCTTTATTTTTATCAATCCACCAATAAACCGGTGGGACGTAATCATAAGGCCCCCGCATTTTAACGCCTGTTTTCCCGGTTATGGAACTTGTATGTTCGGCAGCCGATGCTATAAATGGCCTGGTAGGATCATCTTCCTGAAGTATTACCTGATATTTATTCTCAAGTTCGGGACGCGGAGTCAGATCGCTCCCGTACAGCCAAACAAAAATGCTTGGATGATTTCTTAACCATTTAACCTGATCCTGCCATGATTGTGAAATTAAATCCATTTCTTGTGAATTTTTTATTGCTCCGTAATCATCAGCAGGCTTTCCAATATAATTTTCCCATTCCCATTGGCAACTCCAGCCCGCCATAATCAAGATACCGTTTTTATCACATAGGTCATAAAGGTCGCTGCTTGTTCCCCAAATTCCCTCTAAACGAATTGCGTTCAAGCCCATCAACTTTATATACTCAATTTGAGCTTTAATATTTTTGTAGTTATTATTCAAGAATAAATTATCTACCCAGCCGCCTCCAAGTATTAGAATTTTCTTCCCGTTTAATTTATAGCCCCGGTATCCTTCTTCATTTACATAATCAGAAACTTCACGGATTCCGAACGATGTTTCATTTGCATCGGAAATTTTCCCATTAATCTCAAAATTCATTTTTAACTTATAAAGATTAGGCTTGCCGAGACGATATGCCCACCATAATCGAGGGCTTTTTATTTTAAGTTGAGGAAAATCTTCCGGGTTAAATGTTACTATTTTTTTTTCAGCAGACATTAAATAAATTTTTTTAGAGAATTTTATTGTTCCAATTTCACCAGTTAAAATTCCCGAAATATATTTATTGCTGTTATTCAACAATTCTGCTGATATTGTTAGTTCCGCACTCTTTAAAGTTTCCGCATTTATTTTACTTTTAATAAAAGGAAAATTTATTGATACATCACCACTAATCAGTAATTTGACATTTCTCCAAATTCCCATGTTGCAATCCGGTGGATTAGGATTCCAATCGACAAAACCAATGGAGGGTTCACCGGGTTTTGGAGGGAAAACTTCAACAGCTAATATGTTTTTCCCTTCCCGTTCAATGACACCGGATACATCAAATTGGAACATACGATAAACCCCTTGAATACTATCGGAGTTTGCAATTTGCTTACCGTTCAGCCATATATTTGCGCGGTAATTAATGCCTTCAAATTTTAATTTTATTGTTTTTCTATTTTCTTCTTTTGGGAGAATAAACCCGGTTCTAAACCACCACGACTTTTCAAATTGTCTTGTAGAAATATTTATTAGGTTATCCCCTATAAAAACATCTTTGTAGACTTTATCGTTAACTAATGATCCCATGACTGTCGAAGGAATTGCAGCGGAGTGCCATTTGAGTGCGGAATATTTAGATGTCGATATCAAGGAACCATCGGCTTGTACTTGTTCCGAAGATTGGATATACCAATTTTCATTTAACTGATATATATATTCCATAGTATTTATCCGGGAATAAATCCTAACAGTACAAATTGTCAGGTATAAAATGAAAAAAATATTTATTATGAGTCTTATTTTTTTGTATTTGTTCATACTGTAGTCTTAGTATATTCTAAAGGGCTTCTCAAATAATGAAATAATAAATATTGCGTTCATGCATCAATAAATGTTAACGGTTACTTCTTTAGAAGTTTTCCTATTTCCGTTTTCATCCGTAATAGTAGCTTTAATTTTATGGCGACCGCCCGGTACATTAAACCATACCCAATCAAAAGGAGCCTTTGTATCATATCCTAAGGAAACATTGTCACCAAAAAATTCAACTTTTATTACCGAGCTTCCTTTATCAATTTCGCTTGTATTAATAATTATATTGGAGCCTGCTGAAAAAGTATCGGCGCTATGGGGCTGAGTAATTTTAATTGACGGATAACTTTTGCCGTGATAAGTTTTTTTAATTTTAATATCCTGCATATTACGGTTATAAATAGTATGCAAAAGGGTACCAGTAGAATCATCTTCACTTATCTCCCAAAACATAATTCCGCGAAGATTGTATGCGTCTACATAACGTGATTTCAAAGCAATTGATTTTTGATCATCAAAAGTCCAGAATATTTTTTTTACCGGGTTATATAAATATGGCGCCATTGCCAAAGTATCCCAATAGTAGTGATAACCATTTGAATCAAGTGCACAAAGACTTGTAAAATTACCGAGATTGTTTTCTAAAGCTCCGGCAGAATCCGTCCCTTTTTGATATAAACCATTATTAACAGAATCGACATTGAACCAACACTTCCCGTAAAAAGCTGCGCCGGGAACAAGCTTGTTACCATTGACTCCTAAAGAATCAATAAAATATTTTACAGTATTATTAAAAGAAAGCTTAGCACCGTTATCCGTAGTATCAATTCTAGATGAAAGAAGATTAGTATGATGAGCAGTTATCTTATCCCAACTGCCGTGAAAATCATATGTCATTAAGTTAAACCAGTTTAAGTATTTCTGAATGCTCTTTATATCAAAATTATCCAAATTTGGTTTGCCGGCAGCTACTGCGGCTGTCAAAATCAATTTCGGATTTATTTCATCTAATTTTTGCCTGAACAATGCCAGCAGTTTGGTTAAGTTTTCTTTATCTTTTGCATTATTATGAGTTCCCTCCGGGCCCCCTTTAACAGGAAATTCCCAATCAATATCAAATCCGTCAAAAATACCTGCGGCTATTCCTTTCCTAATACCCGTACTATCTGCAGAAAGATTCCCGAGTATATATTTATTAATACAATCATCGACAAATATTTTTCTTGATTCAGACGTAAATGCGGCATCCGAAAAATATGTACCGCCGCCCCAACCCCCGATAGATAACAAGACTTTTAAATTTGGATATTCTGCTTTTAATTTTTTTAATTGATTAAATTGACCTTTTATCGGCTGCGTTGAATCATCCGGAATTCCGTCAATACTCATATCTGCGGAATAAGACTGCTGATAATCTGCGTTAGGGTACAAATGTTTTAACACAATATTATTAGCAGAGTCAGTATCAGGTATAGCAAACGCATAAATCAATACCGTTATTTTATCAGCTGATCCGGAAGTATTTAAATTCTTCACTAAATAATTCTGATGCAGGGCGCCCCATGAAGGATAATATGCAACAATCTCTCTATTCTGCCCTATCACGTATATTTGAGATGAAAATATTATCAGTAAAAATATTTTAATGAACTTAATAAGCATAAATCCTTAATTAAATTTGATTAATTCTTTACTTCCCCATTATAACTTCAACTTCGTTCACGGTACCTGCACCCTGAATTGGAATAACACTATTTACCTGTTCTCCGTTTAGTAAAATTAATTTAACGCCTTTTTCAATCCCTTCGGGATTTTTTACTTTGATATTATAAATTGCACTGCGCCATTTTCTTACGACCTCAAAACCATTCCAATTTGAAGGAATACAGGGATCAATTTCCAATCCTTTATAAGTAGGACGAATCCCGAGAATATATTTTGTTACTGCAGTATAAAACCATGCTGCACTTCCCGTAAGCCAGGGATGTCTTGCTTTTCCATAAGCAGAATGATCTTTTCCCATTATAAATTGGCAATAAGAATACGGCTCAGCCTGTCTAATCTCAATTAAATCATTTTGGTTATAAGGTAATATTGCATCATAAAATTTCATCGCGATATTACCATGACCTAATTTGCATTCGGCAATTACAGCCCAGGGATTGGGATGGCTAAATATGGAAGCGTTCTCTTTGATGCCTTTATAAACACGTGTTATATAACCGATGTCGTCATTTGGTTTTGAATAAGCAGGCAGAACCAAATGAATTCCATATTGAGAATATAAATTCTTATCAACTGCATCCATACATTTCTCAGCACGTTCATCCGAAGCTACACCGGAATAAACAGCCCAGCTTTGAGAATTCAAAAATATTTTTCCTTCTTCACTTTGGTTTGTACCTATTCTAATTCCTTTTTTTGTAAATCCCCTTATGTACCATTCGCCGTCCCAAAGTTCTTTTTCGCAAGCCTCTTTTACCCTTTCAGCCATCTGTAAATATTTTTTTACATCATCTTCCCTTCCTAATTGCTCTGCCGACTCAATAAAAATTTTAATCGCCCAATAATGCTGAAAGGAAACCATCGCGCTTTCGCCTCCGCCAAGATTCAGGCAGTCATTCCAATCCGCACGCAAGCCCTGACAAATACCGTTTGCACCCACATATTTAGCTGAAAAGTCTAATATTTTCTTTATGTGCTCATAGACAGTTCCTTCACCACCGTCGGCATAAGGAATTACCTGCTCAAAAAATTCCAATTCGCCTTTTTCAATAATCCATTCACAAATTGAAGCTACAAGCCAGAGTGCATCATCGGAACAAACATCATCCATCCCGTGAACAATTGCAGCAACACTTTGTTTTGGAACAACAGTCGGAAGTTTTACACCTGGAAGTTTATTTTCAGCGGGTTCAAAAACTTCGGGATCAAATAAATGTAAACCATATCCCATGCTTGTATGTCCTTTGAGCAATTGGACTATACGGTATTTTGTTTTTTCGGGATTGCTGTGAACTACCCCCATTACATCTTGAGAAGTGTCCCTGTAACCAAGTCCGACTCTTCCTCCAACTTCAATAAAAGAAGCAAAGCGTGACCATACTACGCAGGTTTCAGCCTGATATAGCGTCCATATATTAATCATAGAATTCAAACCTTGATGCGGAGTTTTACATTGGAATATTGAGGCTTTCTTATGCCAGTACTTTTTTAATTCTTCAATGGCGGCATCAACGGTCTTAAAATCGGAATATTTTAGCTTAATTGCTTTACCCTTTTCTACCCGCGAACCAACTCCCAACATAAATATCAAACGTGTTTTTTCACCTGCTTGAAGAATAATTTTTTTATGGAGAGAGCCGCAATGATTTCCACCCAATTCAGAACTGTTACTGCATTCGCCCAGCTCTACAGCCACCGGGTTTGATTCGGTTCTATAATTGCCTATAAAAGTATCCCTGACGCAATCATAACTATTAGGATCAATATTGGAAGTAAAAAAATGGTAAGTCCACGGCTCGTAGAAAAAATCGTATTCAATTATGCCGTCGCTATAATTAGACCCGCTTGCATATAAGCTCATTTGTAAATTTTGATTATCTATCTCAATATGGTGGAAAGAAAATTCAACGTAAGAAAATACGCTCAGCTTTCGGGGTTTTCTGCCTGTGTTTTTAATTTTAACATCCCACAATTCAACATCATCTTCCAAAGGGATAAAAAGAAGCTGTTCAGCTTCAATGTCTCGGTAGCGGCATTGAAACTTTGAATAAGACAAACCGTGACGGCAAATATATTTTGCTTCTGTAAAATCTTTACCGACAGGCTGCCAGGATATAGTCCAAAATTCTCCGGTTTCGTCATCCCGTATGTAAACATAATGACCAGGCCTGTCTAGAGGAATTCCGTTTTGGCGGAACCGGGTTACCCGGTGATGTTCGGTAGATTTATAAAATGAATAACCTCCTGCATTATGCGAAATAACCGTACAAAAATTATTTACACCAAGATAATTAGTCCATGAAACCGGGATATCAGGCCGGTCAATTACATACTCTTTATTATCATCATCAAAATAACCGTACTGCATTAAATACTCCTAAATTTTAACAAGAATAAATTCATTCGGTTGTTTGCTCTTCTTCTATTTCCCTAAACGGAACAAACCATGTTATTAAGAATGAAGGGATGGTTGCTAACATAACCCACAGAAAAAAGTGTTTATAGCCAAGGAAGTCGCTTACAAACCCGCTGAGAGCCGAAGGAATCATCAGACCGAGATTCATTATACCTGTGGCAAATGCATAATGCGCCATTTTATATTTTCCGGGCGCTATTTGCTGCATCATAAACAAAGTGAGTCCAATAAACCCGACACCATATCCGAAATATTCAAATACAACGGCAGTCCCAATTGTAAAAAGACTTGTAGGCAAGAAAAAAGCGAGGAAGACGTAAACAACAAAAGGAATATTAAAGAAAGCACAAAGAATAAATAACGATTTTCTTAATCCAAGTTTAGAAGTAAAATACCCCGCGAGAATTGAGCCAAGGATAAATGCAGCCGGAGGAAAAAATCCGTAAACAATTCCTATTTGTGCAGTAGATAATCCAATACCACCTACTGCCCTGTCGGCTCTTAAGAATAGCGGCACAATCTTCATAGCCTGCCCTTCCGCAAACCTATATAATATAATGAATGCAATTCCCCACGCTATATATTTTTTTTCAAAGAATGTAATAAATACTTTTCTAAAAGTTGCAAAAGCTTCTTTAGCTGTTTTTATTGTTTCGGAAGTGCCGCCAACCGGAAGCATTTTTGAATGATAAAGACTCAACAGTACCAATATTACTCCGAATATAGTCATCACGATAGTCCATGCCGGAACTAACCCTATAGATTGTTCAAGCTCACCGGCAATAAATACAAAAGCTCCCTGTGATAAAACTTTAGCCACATTATAAAATGCTCCCTGCCAGCCGATATATTTGGCTTGCTCCTGGAGATTAAGAACATTTATATAAACACCGTCCGCAGCTATATCGTGTGTAGCACCGTTAAAGGCAATTAAGGCAAAAAATGCCAGAGAGTACCCAAAGAAATTGTGTGTGTGCAATGTTAGCGCCAATAAACCGAATGAAATCCCGCCAATGAATTGTGTGGCAACAACAAAATATTTTTTTGTTTTGAACATTTCCAGAAACGGACCCCACAAGGGTTTTAATGTCCAGGGGAAAATAACAAGAGTTGTAAAGAAAGCGATTTGGGCATCGGATACTTTCATTGCTTTATACATTAAAACGGAGACAACATTTATAACTACAAAAGGCAGCCCCTCGGCAAAGTATAATGTGGGAACCCAAAATGCAGGATTTCTCTTCTTTACAACCTTATTTACCATCTTATTCCTTTTTACAAAACAGTTTAATTCTTTCCTAATATTTTTATTATGAAGGGTTCTAAATTTTAAAGTAAATAAAATTACAAAAAAAAAATTGAGTTCTACTTTTAGTTACCCTAGTTTAAAGCAGTAATGATATTATTTAATATTGTTGTTTTATGCTTCATTAAAATATATCGATTAGAATTATCATTGGTAAAAATGTACTTAAGAAAAAAAAATATACCCGGGACCGGCGTAAAGCCGGTCCCAGCATCTTTTTTAACCATTGAAGGAAAACTATTTCATTAGAATCATTTTTTTAGCTGATACAAAAGTGCCTGCTTCAATTCTATAAATATAAACGCCTGAAGCTAATTTACTTGCATCAAACTGATATGTATAGCTTCCCGCTTGCATAAAGCTATTTACAACCGAAGCCACTTTCTGACCAAGAACGTTATAAATTGACAATGTTACATTAGAAGGCTTTTCCAATGAGAAATTAATAACAGTGCTTGGGTTAAATGGGTTGGGGTAGTTCTGTGATAATGAATACACATGCGGCACACCAGTAACTTTTTTAATTCCGGTCTGTGTACCTGTAAACCAAAAAGGGTCACCTACTACCTTAGAATCGGATGATGTTAATGAAGCGGCATATTTCAAATCACCTGAAGTATATTCGGCAAGAGGCCATGTTGGAAGAGCACCACCTTGTGTTCTCTGATATGCAAAATACTGTGTTGTACCCGTGCCGCTTCTAATTGCACTTATCCAGGCAAGGAGGCCATTTCCATCACCGGAAGTTGTACTGCCATCCATATTAAGGATGCTTGTCCCAAATTTCGGATCAACGTTTTGATTCCCTGATTGGACAAAATTCGGATACAAATTATTGCCAAACATAGCAGCTGTTTCATTATTCATGAACATAGGAGTATAAATTGAGTCTGCATATGTGTTATTTCCGACTAACTTAGTTGTGTCGTTTATAGAAGCGTATAAATTTAGCAGGTCTGAAGACCAGAAATATGCATTATTCTTTATCTCAACTTTTCTAGCAGCTTCAGCGGCAGCACTATCCTGCGAGGTAGCAAATTTTCTACCCGTAAAGAATGCCGCAGTAGCTGAATCGAGAGGTATATAATTAAATATTGCAGGCTTACGAAGTTGAGAACCTTTTTCGTCCCAAAATCCAAAATATTCAGTTTCGTTTTCAGAAATCGCAAAAGTATTGTAGAAAATATTATCGTCAATTTTCGCATTTGTCACTCTTTCTGTCCATACAGGAGCTTTAGCGCCAACTACCATATCATTATGACAGAATTCGAAATACGATATATACGCCGGCGCAATGACGGGACCTTCTGCTACACCAAGAAAAGTGTTGTAATCGAATATGACACTGTCAGTTGGGAATGTTCCTGGCCATAACGAACGAAGAGTTTCCGGAACGTAATAAGCCGTTGCTAACTCAATACCATCCCTGAACTTAGTATTAGTAACTTTAAACTTATCCCAGTTCCCATTATAAGCGATACAGAATTGAGTGAAATCGTCAAACACACAATTGTTTACAATAAGAGTTACACTATCGGCAGAAACCTGCACTCCTTGTCCGGCTGATGTGCTGACCAAATTATTAGGCGCAACACCAAGTAAATAAAGATTCTGCAGCACTACTGTAGTTTGATATCCCTCGAATTGTAAAAGGCAGCCAGTTATCGCGCCGCTTAAAAGAACGTCTGCCTGGATACAAGGAAGACGTCCAGTGGTAGGATCAGGCACTCCGACAAATGTTACTCCCTGACTAACCACTATTGTAGCGTCCACCAAATATGACATATCTGTTTCGGTAAGCTTATAAACCTTGTGATTTTGTACACCGGCAGTTTGATCGCCGGCAATAATTTGATCAAGGGTTGCCCCATTTGCTAAGACAACAAGTGTGTCGCTTGTAGCAAAGGATTGCCTTGGTATAAACATTAATACGATCATCGCAATAAGAAATGTTGTCGAGAATAAAGCTTTCATGAAAGAACTCCTTTCAATTAGGATTTAATAAGTTAGTTATTTTGATTCCGATAGAATTTTTTTTATTAAAAAATCTATCATAACAAGTGAGATTGCAGCGAAAAAATTTTCACCTCCTGACTTCTATGCCGCCATCTAATATTATTTTAATTATTTATAATTATTTAATTTATTTTCCTTTTATTGTTAATTATTTAAAAACTATTACCCATAAGATTATAACTTTATACGAAATCCAAGATCAGCGGTCATTCCGTAATCCTGCTCTGCCACTGGAACGCCGGTAGGCGCCTGAATAACCTGCAAATCATTCTCACTATTCAAGTTGTTCACATCACCATAAATTTGGACACCGAACCAGGGGAGGTCCTGTTTTGCCGAAAGATCCCATCGACTGTATGCACTGGTATTTTGTCGCAATTGAGGCCAGAAATTCACTCCTGAAAAGATTTTATCCTGGTAAATCATAGAGACCCTTATAGAGAAGCCTTTATAATCGTAACCTACGGATAAATTGCCCATATTGTCCGGCTGGTATAGAAGACTGGTTGTATAAGAAGTGTCTACTCCTACATAATTCGGTTTTCGCTGCGTTCCAAGATTCTCCAGGTTGGAATAAGGATACTTTTCTTTTGAGAAAACATGCGTAAAGTTAACATCAATAACCAACCCGTCAAATGGATTAGGTAAATACCACAAATAAGTCTGCCAGTTAAGCTCCAAACCATAATCTGTTGCCCGGTCAGGATCATTAGTAAAAGTCGAGACCTGTATATTACCGGTAGGAGCCTGAGCAGCTAATCCCGGAGGAAAATACTGCAACGCTTGTACCGGATTTGAGACATAGAAATTATAGGAATAAATCATATTGTTGATTTGTTTGAGAAATCCACCGATAGTAAAGAGTCCGATAGTGTTATTAAAAATAGAAAAGTTCAAATCGTAATTTGTCGAACGTGAAGGTACAAGTTGAATATTATTATAAGCTATGGTTCCCCCCGTTGACACATCAATTCTTGGTATGATAGCCTGGTAATCAGGATAAGCAAGAGTGTTCGTGAATGAAAGCCGTACGTCCAGCCATGGCAAAGGTTTGTATTTGAGAGAAACATCCGGGAGCCAATAACCGTGATTTTCGGTGATCGTTGTATCATAGAAATTATATGCCCCGCCAAGCTGGGATTGTGTTGATTCTATTCCACGAGCCCCGGTATACGTAGTCTGCAAATTCTGATAACGGACGCCTGGAATCAAAGTGATTTCTGGCCCGATATTGATAGTTGCCATCACGTATGCAGCACTTTGATTTTCGTCTCCCGAGTAGTTGTTTGTGACTGAATTGAACTGGTCATTGAAATAGCCTAATGAGGATACAGCTGTAGTACGTAAAAAGTTCGCCATGTCCGAAAGCATCCCGTAGTTCAGGGGGTGCATCATAGAGTAATTCCCATTGAGAAATGTTCCGTAATTGTAACCTGGATCAACAAAGGACGCCATAGGAAGACTGGTCGTATTGATATCGCCTGCCAATGAAGGGAAATGGTGTGCAATTAAATTGTCGACATACTCCGCACTTCCCTGCCCAAGACCTTGAGTGCCTGTTGTATTATAAAAATAAGATCTGGTTTGGTAACGATACATCCCGCCGAATTTAATAACGGAAGTAATTTCATTCGACAGGTTTGCGTTCGCATCTAAATCAAGAGAAGCAGTTAATGCACGCGCACTTGAAAAGCTATTGGTGTTTTGAACGGAACTGAGAAAAGTTTTATCCAGATTGTAGTTCGCCTGTGTGGGAATAATTTCCGGATTCAAATTTGGTGCGCTATAATTAAACGTATTTAAAAATGCCGATGATTGAAAGAAAGAAATAGTCCAGTCGTTGGGATCTTTAGTTTCACTATAAGCATGAGAAAGGACTGCTTTCATATGGAAGATTGGTAATTGATACTCCAGAGTAAGAGCATTAGTAATTACGCTCAAAGTGCTTGTTTGAGATGCCAGAGAATAGGTGAGTTCGTCCCCTGTGCTGGCGCTATAGAGTCCAAAAGATTCCCCGCGGTCTATCTGATCGGTGGTACCTGTACTGATAAAATTGGAAAACTTTATAGTTCCTGCCGGGAGAATGTAGTCTAACACAACCGCCCCGTCGTATCGCTGCCGGTCTCTTGCGAAGTTGTCTAAATTCAGACTTTCAGTAAAATAATTAGATATCTGATTGCCGTCATTAATGTAAGTGGCTCCAAGTTGATTAGAAGGGAGATTTTTACGTTCAACATCTATCTGTGCGAAGATGCCTAACTTCTCGTCAAATAGCCTGTCTTCTACGCTTCCAACATACTTGTAATTGTTAAGTTTGTTATACGCATCTGAAAGACCATTGTAGCCTCCCTGAGCAAGCAGTCTGAATTCCGGTACACCCGGCTCTTTTACCCTCGCCTCCCGTAATTGTAGGTCCACTACCCCGCCGATGACTTCAGCGCTCATATCCGGAGTCACTGTTTCCGATACCTTCATCCCTTCAAGCATGTTTGATGAAACCATGCTTAGGTCTACGCTCTCATCGTTCTGATTGGATGAAGTCAACTGTACTCCGTCAACTAATACCCGATTAAATTTAGGCGCCAACCCCCTTATTACTACCTCGCTGGCTTCACCGCCATTTCTGAGAACAGATACACCTGGAAGCCTGCCAATGGATTCTGCGGCATTAGCATCTGGCAATTCCTGAATCTTAGCTGCGGACACTACATTAACAATATTATCCGACGTAAGCTGTTGATTTATTGCCTGCTGTTGACCGCTTGCCTGCGCAGTAACAACAACGGTTTCGCCTTTTACTCCGACAGATTTTAACTTAAAATCCTGCCTGATAATCATGCCTTCTTTAACATTGATTTTCAAATTCTGTTCAATATATCCCACATAAGATACGCGTAGAGTATAAGATCCGGCAGGGACATTTGGAATAACATATTTTCCATCCATATCGGTTGCGGCTCCCATGCTTGTACCGGCAAGAATTACATTGGCGCCCAAAAGTGGTTCTCCCGTTTCAGCATCTTTTATGTATCCCTCAACATTTGCTCCTGCTGCAGAAACCGATATACTCAGAATAGTCACAATAAAAGCAAGAATATATAAGACAGTAATTATTCTATGCATTTTGATCTCCTTCGGTAATTAGTTATTCACTATTTCACAATTTATTTTCAAATTGTTTATTTATTTTATAAAAGTTCAAAATTTTATTTTAGCCTTCCAACAAACAAACTTTATTAAAACATATTTTTATACATTAATCATGTTCTTAATCATTGATTCCTTTGCAAATTCGCATGCGCCATAAACGGCAGCTTTACCGTTTTGCAATCCGGATTTAAGTATTAGAACCTTTCCTTTATAAAAGTTCAAAAGGCTCTTTTCAAAATAAAAATTTGTCGGATTCAGCAGCAGTTCATCGGCATCAGCAAGACCGCCAAACAAAATTATTGCTTCAGGGTTAAAAATAGTTACTATATTTGCAAGAGTTTTTCCCAATATTTCGCCGGTATAATTGAAAACTTTCAAAGCTACCGGGTCATTATTTAATGCTAACTCGCATACCTTCTTGCTTGTTAATTCATTAAAGGATATATTTTTTAATTTGCTTTCCAAACCTAAAACGCTCAAGAAATAACTAACGCTTCTTTTTATGCCTGCTGCGGAAACATACGTTTCCAAACACCCTTTTCGGCCGCATGTACATTCTCTTCCGTCCTGTTCAATTATTATATGACCCAATTCGCCCGCGAGCCCATTCTCTCCGCTCATAAGATGCCCATCAACAAAGATTCCGCTTCCAAGCCCCGTTCCCAAAGTAAGAACAATAAAATTTTTCATTTTTTGGGCAACGCCTAAAAAATGTTCGCCTACGGCTGCTGCATCAGCATCATTCAGTATAGTAACAGGAATACCAAAATGTTTTTTCATTATTTCACTTATATTCACATTGCCCCATTTTAAGTTTACTGATGATTCTATCGTACCTTTAAGATAATTTGCACCGGGAGCAGCTAAGCCAATGCCGGTTAATACATACCTGTCTTCAAGTTTATTATATGCTTCTTTTATTACTATAGTTAATCGTTCAAAAAAATCATCGACCCCTCTTCCGGGATAAGTTTTAAATGAATTTTCCCAAAGAATATTATTACTTAAATCCACTATACCGAGTACGGTATTAGTACCTCCGATATCTACGCCGACTACTATCTCTTTTTTAACTATAATATTATCCGTCATATTTATTTTTTTACTATATATATTTTAACTTTGATTTTTTGTACTGTTGGTTGATACAACAAACTAATTACCTTTTTCAAAAAAAACTGCTATTATTCCTTTTTTTTAACCAATTATTTTGTAACCGTCAAAGATTTCTTCAATCGCTAAAGTTGCGGCTCCTATTAAGCGGGGTAGGGTTTTTAAAGAAGTCGGAAGAATTTTGATATCTTTTTCTCTGCCGAAATAAGCGCGCTGCGTTACTACTTTCATAATTTCGGGATAGATAATATCCCAAACTTGAGTAACCTTTCCTCCTATAATGATAGCATAAGGATCAATTGCCTTTATAATATTTGCGATACCAAGGCCTAAATAATACCCTGTCTGTTTTAATATTTCTACAGCAATAGGATCATTTTCCTTTGCCAGGTTTATAATATCCTGCGCAATAAAATCAACGGCATGATCAAGCTTCCCCGGTCTTTTTGCTATGTACCTATTCACAATTGCTCTGTCGGAAGCATAGGCTTCCCAGCATCCATTATTACCGCATTTGCATAATTCCCCACCTTCGAAAATTACCATATGTCCAAATTCACCGGAAGCCTTAAATTCACCGTTCATAAGTTTGTTTCCGATAACTATTCCTGAACCAACACCTTGCCCTACAGAAAGGAAAACAAAATTAGATAAATCAATTGTGTGATCTCCAAACCATAACTCCGCAAGAGCGGAAGCTTTTGCATCATTCCCTATCGAGATATTCTTTATATTAGGAAGTTTTTTCCTCAGCACTTCTCCTATATCAAAATTTTCCCAGCCTAAATTGGGCGCGAAATTTACCGTAAGTTTCTCGGAATCCACTATTCCCGCAATACTGACACCCAATCCTTCTAGGCTTTCAATTCCAATTTGCTTGCATAATTTTAATAATTCATTAACGCATTTTTCAACAAATTGTTCCGGGACTTCCGAATCTGTTTCAATCTCGATAATGCTTTTAATACTTCCATCAATATCAGATACTGCAATACGAGTAATAGATGAATCAATATTAATAGCGCCGACATAGTACTTACCCAGCTTCAGAAATAAGTTTAAAGGATTCCTTCCAATATTCTGGTCCTTATTAACCTCTTCATAAATTAATTCTTCCTTCAGCAATTCTGAAATAATACTGGAAACCGTGCTTTTATTTAGTCCTGTAATTCTTGCAATATTAACTCTTGAAATAGGTTGTTTTTCCCTGATGATATTTAATATCATTCCCCTATTTATTCCTCGAAGAATCTTTGCATTTCCGGTTATTAAATTTGAATCTTTATCGCTCATGTTGAAATATTTTTAAGAATATTAGTTGGTTGCCTAAACAAACTAATTAAACCTAATAAAAAATTTTTCGATTGTCAAGCTTTGAATAAAAAAATAATCACAAATCTGCCATTAGCGTATAATTTCTGATGATAACCGTTAAAAGAATAGTACTGCTAATTTATTTACTAATAATTAGTTATGGTTTATTTTTCATTATTGGTTTTTCTATTTATTAATAAAATAAATATTACCATCTCATAAGCTTT
Source organism: uncultured Ignavibacteriaceae bacterium (assembly GCA_964618785.1). GTDB lineage: Bacteria > Bacteroidota > Ignavibacteria > Ignavibacteriales > Ignavibacteriaceae > FEN-1297. The sequence goes on from CAZUCY010000064.1 coordinate 18,635, forward strand.
TCCATTAGCGATATATTAGTCGTAAAGACAAATAAAAGAGATTATGAAGTATTGAAAAAATCGAGATGGCATAGTATTGTCCATATTCATCATTAATAATATTAAACAACGTAACCCGTTATATCTAAATATATTACACACATAGCGAATAATCTTAAGTTGACTATTGTGCAACTTGTCGCGGAGGGGGGATTTTCCCACAAAGTAGCACTGTCAAAGGGATGCATATGGTAACGCGTGTAAATTTATTGATTATAATCACCCTTTCCCTTAATTCAGTATAGAAAATATTTTTTATAAATTAATAGTTCAATTATATTTAAATATGCTGTTTATAAAAGTATTTTAATTAAACATTCATCGGTTATCATTATTAATTAAAATTGATAATTATGATTAAGAACCGGAATTCTATTCCGGATAACTAATATTTAATAATTGAAGAATATTAAAGGATCATAAATGAAATTCTTAGACACTCTTTTTAATTTGGAAAATAAAGTAGCGGTACTGACAGGCGGCGGCGGGGTGCTTGCAGGCGAAATGGCTAAAGGATTCTTAAATGCCGGGGTAAAAGTAGTTTTAT
>CAZUCY010000065.1:0-19105 GCA_964618785.1 uncultured Ignavibacteriaceae bacterium
ATGTAATATCCATACCAAGTACCCTTGTAATTTTATCAACATTCATTTCAGGGAAGATAATTTGTTCTTTTATACCGAGAGTATAATTACCTCTTCCGTCAAAAGATTTGTCTGATAAACCTCGAAAATCTCTAACTCTAGGTAAAGCTACATTAATTAGGCGGTCGATAAATTCGAACATTTTTTCGCGTCTTAGCGTAACCATTGCGCCAATATTAACGCCCTCTCTCAATTTGAAGTTAGAAATAGCTTTTTTTGCCTTCCTTATACTTGCTTTTTGTCCGGTTATTGTTTCTAATTCTTTAACCGCTTCTTCTAAAATCTTCTGATCAGCCACAGCAGCACCAACGCCCATATTAACTACAACTTTATGAAGTTTAGGAACCTGCATGATGCTATGGTAAGCAAACTTTTCCTTCAGCCCGGGAATAATTTCTTTTTTATACATATCAGCAAGCCGTACTTTAATTCTGACTTCTTTATCAGGAACAGCAGTTGTTTTAGTTTCCTTTTTACTGCCTTTTGCCTGCGCCCGCTTTTCTGTATTTTCTTTTTTAATCTTCTTTTCTGCCATTATTCAATTAAACCTTGAGTAAAATTTTTGTTATTAAATCATCTCGCCGCTTGTTCTGCTAACGCGGACATGTTTCTTTTTACCAGTCTTTTCATCCAAAATAATTTGGGAACCGAGCCTTGAAGGCTGGTTATTATTAGGATCGACAATCATAACATTTGAAACATTAATAGGAGATTCTTTTTCCAGAATTCCGCCTTGTGGATTGCTCTGGCTCGGCTTAGTGTGTCTTTTCCTTAAATTAATTCCTTCAACTATAACTCTTTGATCCTTAGGAAATACTTTCAATACCTTCCCGGTCTTACCTTTACTATTACCGGAAATAACCATTACATTGTCATTTTTCTTAATTTTCATTGATCTTCCAAAATTTTATAAAACTTCAGGTGCTAAGGAAACTATTTTCATAAATTGTTTTTCTCTTAACTCTCTTGCAACCGGGCCGAAAATGCGGGTACCTCTCGGTTCGTTTTGCGCATTAATTAAAACTGCTGCATTTTCATCAAATCTAATATATGAACCATCTTTTCGTCTAACTTCTTTCTTAGTTCTTACAATTACTGCACGCGAAACTTCACCTTTTTTAACTGTTCCATTAGGAATAGCAGTTTTAACGGATACTACTATTAAATCACCAACGCTGGCGTACTGTCTACCACTACCGCCAAGCACACGTATACACCGTACTTTTTTTGCGCCTGAATTATCCGCAACCACTAAATTGGTTTCTTCTTGAATCATTTGGACTTCTTCTCCTTACTTTGCTACTTGGCTTTTTCTACAACTTCTATAAGACGCCATCTTTTTTTAGAACTTAGAGGACGGGTTTCCATAATTTTTACTTTATCACCTATTTGGCATTCGTTCTTTTCATCATGTGCCATAAATTTAGTAGTTTTCTTAAAATATTTTTTATAAATCGGATGAGGAACTTTTCTTTCAATGGCAACTGTAATCGTTTTTTGCATTTTATTGCTTACGACAATACCAACTCTGGTTTTTCTCAATGTGCGTTGTTCCATAGTTAGGCATCAACTCCTTCTTTATTGTTCTTAGTAGCAGGAACTTTCTTAGCTAGCTGCCTTGCTTTAAGTTCGCTTTTCAACTTAGCTATATCTCGCTTAGTCAATTTTAGTTTTGCAGTATTAGTCAATTGTTTTAGCTGATGAGCAAATCTTAAATCGAGTATATTTTTTTCTTCCTCAACAATTTGTTTTATCAGCTCGTCGTCTTTTAATTCTCTAATTTCATGAATCTTCATTTTTAAAACCTTAAACTTTATTCAAAATCAGGCCTGACAACAACCTTTGTTTTAATGGGTAATTTATATGCACAAGTTCTGAGTGCATCCTGAGCTACTTCTCTGGAAACACCGGATACTTCAAAAAGAACTCTTCCAGGTTTAATAACGGCAACCCAGAATTCAGGAGCTCCTTTACCTTTGCCCATTCTTGTTTCAAGTGGTTTTTTCGAAACAGGTTTATCAGGGAATATTCTTATCCAAACTCTTCCATCTCTTTTCATTTTTCTCGAAAGCGCAACACGACAAGCTTCAATTTGACGGCTCGTAATCCAATGAGGCTCAAGAGCTTTCAAACCGAAATCACCAAAAGCAATGGTGCTTCCACGTTTAGCTTTGCCAGCCATTCTGCCGCGTTGAGATTTTCTAAACTTTACTCTTTTAGGCATTAACATGATAAAAAAACTCCCGGATAATTATTCTGTAACTCTTTTTCCTAAAATTTCTCCACGACAGATCCAAACCTTTATACCAATCGCACCATAAATAGTTTCTGCTCTGCCACTTGCGTAGTCTATATCTGCTCTAATAGTATGAAGAGGAATACGACCTTCTTTGTATTGTTCGGTTCTTGCCATTTCAGCGCCACCCAGCCTTCCGGCACACATAATTCTTATACCTTCAGCTCCCATCCTCATTGCAGCTGTAATAGACATTTTCATTGCTCTTCTAAAAGACACTCTTCCTTCAATCTGACTTGCAATGTTTTCTGCAACAAGATATGCATCCAATTCAGGTCTTTTAATTTCTGAAATCTGAATTTTAACATCCTTATCTGTAATTTGTTTTAATTCCTGCTCTAACTGAGTAATTTCTTTCCCGCTTTTACCAATAACCACACCGGGTCTGGAAGTATGAATAGTTAAAATAATATTCTTTGATGTTCTATCTATAACAATTCTGGCAATACCTGCTTTTTTTAAACGATTTCTTACATAATTTCTCAACTTTTCATCTTCTTTAAGCTTAGATGAATAAGACTTATTTTCATACCAATTAGAGTCCCATCCTCTTATAATACCAACTCTAAAACCAATCGGGTTCGTTTTCTGTCCCAAAAAATTACCTCCTAAGTTTATGCCTTTTTGGCAACAACAATTGTTAAATGACAAGACCTTTTTCTGATTTTATAAGCCCGTCCCATAGGTGCGGGCGAAATTCTTTTTAATGTAGGTCCTTGGTTTACAAAAGCTTCCTTAACAAACAATTCTTCCGGTTCAATTCTTCCGGCATCATCTTTATTCATCAAATTTGCAACAGCGGATCTTAAAACTTTTTCAGCATCCTTAGAAGCATGCTTTGTATTGAAATGTAAAATTTCAATTGCTTTATCAACTGAAATTCCACGGATGAGATCTACAACTAACCGCATCTTACGGGGTGATGAACCGATATATCTATGTATTGCTTTAGCTTCCATTTATAAAAAAATCCTTTGTTACAATTATTTTGTTGCAGCTGGTGCCGGACCTTTGGATGCTTTCTCTGCTTTAGTGCCCGGATGACCTCTAAATATCCTTGTAGGTGCAAACTCACCTAATTTATGGCCGACCATATTTTCAGTTATATAAACGGGAATCATTTTATTACCATTATGGACAGCAATTGTATGGCCAACAAACTCAGGAATAATAGTCGAAGTTCTGGACCATGTTTTAATAATCTTCTTCTGATTAGTATTATTTAATTTTGTAATCTTTTCAGCTAATTTGAAATCGACAAATGGCCCTTTTTTAACCGATCTTGGCATGATTGCTCTCTACTTATTTCCGTCTTTTAATAATTAATTTATTTGATTCTTTTTTTCGTTTCCTAGTTTTTAATCCTTTTGCTTTTTGTCCCCAAGGTGAAACTGGATGTCCGCCGCCGGAAGTTTTCCCCTCACCACCACCCATAGGATGATCAACTGGATTCATTGCAACACCTCTTACATGAGGTCGTTTACCTTTCCATCTTGTCCTTCCGGCTTTTCCAAAACTTATATTTTCTTGTTCCGAATTTCCAACAATACCATATGTTGCAAGACAGCTTAATCTTATCAACCTTACCTCACCTGAGGGCATTTTCAGTTGTGCATAGTCTCCTTCTTTTGCCATTACCTGAACAGATGCACCCGCACATCTACCTAACTGACCCCCTTTACCGGGTTTCAACTCCACGTTATGAACAAAGCTGCCAAGTGGCATATCTTTTAAAGGTAAAGCATTTCCGATAGTTATATCACTTCCTGTACCTGATTGAATTTTATCTCCGACTTTTAATCCATCGGGAGCAAGGATATATCTTTTTTCACCGTCAGCATAATGTAAAAGAGCTATTCTGCATGTACGATTCGGATCATATTCAATTGAAAAAACTTTTGCAGGAATACCAGTCTTATTCCGTTTGAAATCAATAATTCTATATCTTCTCTTATGTCCGCCGCCTATATGTTTAGCAGTTACATGACCTAAATTATTTCTTCCACCCGATTTCTTTAAAGAAACGGTAAGAGATTTTTCAGGAGTAACTTTAGTAACTTCCTCAAATGAGGAAATCGACATAAATCTAGTTCCGGGAGTATTCGGTTTTAATTTAATAATTGCCATTTAATCGTCCTGCTTTCAAACTCTATACTTGTTCAAAAATTTCTATTGTTTCACCTTGCTTGAGTGTAATCAATGCTTTTTTATATTTTGAAGTTTTACCGCTAAACCTACCCGATTTTCTAAATTGAGTCTTCATTTTTCCAGGATGATTTATTGTCCTTATGCTTTCAACATGAACATTAAATTTTTTCTCAATTGCCTTTGCAACTTCAATTTTATTTGCCTTCGGGTTAACAAGAAAACCATACTTTCCTTTATCAGCGGTCAGATTAGTCATCTTTTCTGTAATCAGGGGGCTAATTAGAATATCATGCATATTAGTTCACCACTTCTTTCGTATTCTTAAACGAATTGCTGATAGTCTCTACTGCACTTTTCTGAATAATCAAAATTTGATTGTTAAGAATATCGTATGTCGACACTTTCTCAGCTTCCAATATTTTGACTTTTGAAATATTCCTACCGGATTTATAAACTGTTTCTTGTTTACCATTGGTTAATAATAAAACTTTTTTACCCGGCAATTTGAATGCCTCTAATATGCCAGCAAATTCCTTTGTTTTTGGTTTTTCAAAATTGAAATCCTCAACAATAATCAATTGCTCATCCTTTACTTTATAACTAAATGCTGATTTTCTGCCGAGAAGTTTTAGCTTTTTAGTCAAATACTGACGATAATCTCTTGGTCGAGGGCCGAAAATTGTACCTCCACCAACCCAAAGGGGTGAACGTGTCGTACCAGCCCTTGAACCTCCTCTGCCCTTTTGTTTCCATGGTTTTTTACCTCCGCCTCTAACTTCTCCACGTTCTTTAGCCTTACTGGTACCCTGTCGTTGGTTAGCTAAATACGCCTTTACCGATAAATAGACAGCATGGTCATTTGGTTCTATACCGAAAATTTCTTCAGCAAGATCCAATTTCTCTCCGGATACAGTGCCATCAATTTTGTAAATATCTAATATCATTTTTGTCCCAACTTACTTCTTAATCAATTCAACATAAGAGTTAATTGCACCTGGAACGGCGCCTTTGACTAAAATAATGTTTTCTTCAGTCATAATTTTTACAACCCTAAGATTAGAAACAGTTACGTTTTCATAGCCCATTCTTCCGGCCATTCTCTGACCTTTAAATACTCTTGAAGGATATGAGCTTGCACCAATTGAACCTGGCGCACGTAATCTGTCGCTTTGTCCATGCGTTGTACCACCAACTCCGCCAAAACCGTGTCGTCTCATAACACCCTGAAATCCTTTACCTTTGCTCTTTCCTCGTACCTTAATTTTTTCGTTTTCCTGAAATAAATTCACTTTTACTTCATCGCCAACTTTAAATTCACCGGCATTTGAAAAGTCAAATTCTTTAAGAACAGCAGAAGGTATCAGATTTCCTTTCTTGTACTGCCCCAAAATAGGTTTTATAATATTTTTTTCTTTCTTTTCTCCGAAGCCGAGCTGAAGAGCCTCATAACCGTCTTTTTCTTTAGTCCTCACGGAAATCACTTTACAAGGACCTGCTTGAATAACAGTAACAGATACAATTTCGCCGTTAGCATTAAAAATGCTCGACATTCCAATTTTTTTACCGATAATGCCAGCCATCTTAACTCCCAAATTCCTTAAAGCTTAATCTCAATATCAACACCCGCCGGAATATCTAATTTACTAAGTGAATCGACGGTTTTATTATTTGAATTATGAATATCAATTATCCTTTTATGCGCTCTTGTCTCAAATTGTTCTCGTGATTTTTTGTCAACATGCGGCGATCTGAGTACTGTATAGACAGTTCGTTTAGTAGGCAACGGTATCGGGCCGGAAACAATTGCACCTGTGCTTCTAACAGTCTTTATAATTTTCTCTGTTGATTTATCAATCAAAATATGATCGTACGATTTCAATTTTATTCTAATCTTTTGGCCAGACACTCAAATACTCCTTTCCCGCCTTAACGGGACAAAAAAAATTATATAAAAAGGGAGTTTTCACTCCCTTTTCAAAAGAATAAATATAAGTTTACTCAATAATTTTGGTTACAAGACCCGAAGCTACTGTTCTGCCGCCTTCACGAATGGCAAAACGAAGACCTTCTTCCATAGCAATTTCCGATATCAGCTCAACTGTTAAACGTACACTATCTCCCGGCATAACCATTTCGGTTCCTTCTGGAAGAGTAGCAACACCAGTCACGTCGGTCGTTCTGAAATAAAACTGAGGCCTATATCCATTAAAAAATGGTGTATGACGTCCGCCCTCTTCTTTTGATAAAACATAAATTGAACCTTCAAATTTCTTATGAGGAGTAATAGAGCCTGGTTTCGCAAGTACCATTCCTCTTTCGATTTCATTTTTATCAACACCTCTTAGCAGAAGGCCTGCATTGTCTCCAGCTATTGCCGAATCAAGTTCTTTTCTGAACATTTCAATTCCGGTAACTACTGTTTTCTTATGAACGCCAAGTCCGATTAGCTCAACTTCTTCAGCTAATTTAACCTGACCTCTTTCAACCCTGCCGGTAGCAACTGTACCACGACCCGTAATAGAGAAAACGTCTTCAACAGGCATTAAAAAAGGCTTGTCTGTTTCTCTTTTCGGTATAGGGATATAATTATCGACAGCATCCATAAGTTCCCAGATACAATTATATCTTGGGTCATCAGTAGGAGCATTGCTTGAGCCTGCTTCCAAAGCTTTTAATGCTGAGCCCTTAATAATAGGGATTTCATCACCGGGAAATTCATAAGAATTTAATAAATCTCTTAATTCAACTTCGACAAGTTCAATAAGTTCAGCATCATCTACCATATCGATCTTATTTAAGAATACAACCATTTTGGGAACGCCAACCTGACGCGCAAGAAGAACATGCTCTCTTGTTTGTGGCATTGGCCCATCAGTTGCAGCGACAACTAATATAGCACCATCCATCTGGGCAGCACCGGTAATCATATTCTTAACATAGTCAGCATGACCTGGGCAATCTACGTGAGCATAATGTCTATTTGCAGTTGAATATTCTACGTGAGCCGTTGCGATAGTAATACCTCTTTCTCTTTCTTCCGGGGCATTATCAATACTATCAAAAGTTCTAATTTCCGATAAACCCTTTCTTGCGAGAGCCATTGTGATGGCAGCTGTTAATGTGGTTTTACCATGATCTACGTGACCGATTGTACCTACGTTAACGTGAGGTTTACTCCTATCGAATTTTTCTTTTGCCATCTGATTCTCCTTTAATATTTTTCTTTTAACATTCTCTTATTAACTAGTAATAACCGATTTTTTACCCAATGATTTTTCAGCAATTTCTTCAGCTATGCTTTTGGGAACTTCATGATAGTGAGAGAATTGCATTGTATAAATTGCACGTCCCTGGGTCATTGACCTAAGTATCGTTGCATACCCAAACATCTCCGAAAGAGGTACGGTAGCTTTAATTACTTGGGCATCTTTTCTTGCGGAAAATCCTTCAATTTTCCCTCTTCTTGAGTTCAAATCTCCCATTACATCGCCCAAATATTCTTCAGGAGTAACAACTTCAACATTCATCATAGGCTCTAATAATATAGGTTTTCCCTTTTTGGCTCCTTCTTTGAATGCAATTGAACCGGCAACTTTGAATGATATTTCATCTGAATCCACATCATGATAAGAACCATCATAAATCTTAGCTTTAATATCAACAACAGGGAAACCGGCTACAACACCATTTCTTAGAGCTTCCTGAATGCCAGCAGATACAGCAGGAATATACTCTTTTGGAACAACTCCGCCCACTATAGCATTTGTAAACTCATATCCTTTACCGGGTTCATTAGGACCGAATTCGACCCAAACATGGCCGTACTTTCCGCGTCCGCCGCTCTGTTTAATAAATTTGCCTTCGGCATTAACAACCTGTGTAATAGTTTCTCTATATGCTACCTGAGGTTTACCAACATTTGCTTCAACTTTAAATTCACGCTTCATCCTATCAACTAAAATTTCAAGATGAAGTTCGCCCATACCGCTGATTAAAGTCTGACCTGTTTCTTCATCAACCTTAACTTTAAATGTAGGGTCTTCATCAGATAACTTAACCAAAGCATCAGATAATTTATCCTGATCAGCTTTTGTCTTAGGTTCAATAGCAATCTGGATAACAGGTTCAGGAAATATTATTTTTTCAAGAACAACAGGGTCATGTTCATCACAAAGCGTATCACCTGTTTTTGTATTCTTCAATCCGACAGCAGCTGCAATATCACCGGCTTTTACTTCTTCAATTTCTTCTCTATGATTTGCATGCATCTGAAGTAAACGGCTAATCCTTTCTTTCTTTCCACTCACTGCATTAAAAATATAAGAACCCGATTTCAAAGTTCCGCAGTAAACTCTAAAAAATGTCAGTTTACCGACATATGAATCGTTCATAATCTTGAATGCGAGAGCAACAAATTTTTCATTTTCATCAATACGTCTTTTAACAATATCCTTTATTCCAATATGATGAGCTTCAATCTCTTTTGTATCGGTAGGAGCTGGTAAAAAGTCAACAACTGAATCCAGTAATTTCTGAACGCCTTTATTCTTAAAAGCAGATCCACAAAGAACAGGAATAATTTTTAATTCAATAGTAGCTCTTCTCAAAGCAATTTTAATTTCATTATCAGTAATGATTTTGCCTTCAAGATACTTCTCAAGAAGAGTATCGTCAATATCGGAAACAGCTTCCAACATCTGTGTTCTATACTTATTTGCAATCTCTACCAAATCTTCAGGTACATTATATTCGTCAAATGTAGCGCCCATAGTTTCTTCATTATAAATACGGGCTTTAAAAGAAATCAGGTCTATTTCGCCGGTAAACATATCTCCTTCGCCAATAGGCAAAGTGATAGGTATTGCATTAGCACCAAGCCTGTTTTTCATCATTTGAATTGCATTATAAAAATCCGCGCCTGTTCTATCCATTTTATTGATAAAGGCAATTCTTGGAACCTGATATTTGTCAGCCTGTCTCCAAACAGTTTCCGATTGAGGTTCAACGCCGCCAACCGCGCAAAAGAGCGCAACAGCGCCATCTAAAACTCTTAATGATCTTTCAACTTCAACAGTAAAATCAACGTGTCCAGGTGTATCTATAATGTTGATCTGGTGATCATTCCAAAAGCATGTAGTTGCAGCGCTGGTAATTGTAATTCCACGTTCTTTCTCCTGTTCCATCCAGTCCATAGTAGCAGCACCGTCGTGTACTTCTCCAATTCTATGTAATTTACCTGTGTAGTATAAGATGCGCTCGGTAGTGGTAGTCTTACCGGCGTCAATATGAGCCATAATTCCGATATTACGAACTCTGTCTATAGGTAGTCTTGCTGTCATAACTTAAATTATCTTTTCCACTCAAATGAAATATCATTGAAATAAAAATCCATCACCATTTAAAATGAGCAAACGCTTTATTTGCTTCAGCCATTTTATGAGTATCTTCTTTTTTCTTTACTGCAGAACCTTCATTATTCGAGGCAGACAATAATTCAGAAGCTAATTTAAGCGACATGGATTTTTCATTTCTCGCTCTTGCATAGGTTTTAATCCATCTCATAGCTAATGCAGTTCTTCTTTCAGGCCTAACTTCAGTAGGGACCTGGTACGTGGCACCGCCAACTCTTCTGCTTCTTACTTCAATTACCGGTTGTGCATTATTTAAAGCTTTCTTAAATACTTCAATACCCGGTTTCTTTGCTCTGTCTTCAATTATCTCAAAAGCCTTATATACTACATATCGTGCTTTTGATTTTTTCCCATCATACATAATCGAATTAATAAATCTTTCAACCAGCAAATCATTAAACTTTGGGTCTGGTTTTAATCTATTCTTGCCTGCTCTTTTCTTTCTCATAAAATTTATTTAGCCTTTGGTTTTTTAGCGCCGTATTTTGATCTGCCCTTTTTCCTATCTTCAACACCACTTGTATCAAGCGTCCCTCTGATAATATGATAACGCACACCTGGCAAATCTTTAACCCTGCCGCCTCTAATCAAAACAATAGAATGTTCTTGTAAATTGTGCCCTTCACCAGGTATGTAAGCAGTCACTTCCATACTGTTAGTTAATCTAACTCTTGCCACCTTTCTTAATGCTGAGTTTGGTTTCTTAGGTGTCGAAGTATATACCCTTGTGCATACTCCTCGTTTCTGGGGACATGCGTCAAGAGCCGGCGCTTTCTTCTTCGATAGAATCCGAACACGACCTTTTCTTACTAACTGATTTATCGTAGGCACTAAAATCTCCTAATATACTAAATCAAAAAAAATTCAGACTTCTAATATAGAATATAGGCTAAATCTTGTCAAGAAATCTGAAAAATATTTTTATTTTATGCATTTTTTAGCATTGGAATCCGACCCAATGTTTAAACAGGTCGGATTCTTTAAATTTTACAGAACTTGCACTTCTTCTTTTTCTGTATTTTCTTCTACTATCTTTTCTGAAGATAATATTAAGCTTTTGTATTTCTTAAGCCCTGTTCCGGCAGGGATTAAATGACCCATTACAACGTTCTCTTTGAGTCCTAATAAAAGGTCTATTTTCGCCTCAGTTGCGGCATTTGCCAGCACCTTTGTCGTTTCTTGGAATGATGCTGCAGAAATCCAGCTTTCGGTAGACAGAGCAGCTTGCGTTATACCAAGAAGTATATGTTCAAAAGTAGCAGGTTCTGCATCACGGGCTTCAACCGATTTTTTACTCTTTTTCTTCAAGTCTATATTTATGTCTCTAAACTTACTTTTTGAAATTAGTTGTCCGTCTTTATATTTTGATTCGCCTTTATCGATAATACGAAGCATAGTCAAGACTCTGTTATTTTCTTCAATGAACTCATTTCTATCAACAACATCTTCTTCAAGAAACTTCGTATCACCGGGTGAAACAATTTTAATTTTCTGAAGCATTTGTTTTACAATAGCTTCAATATGTTTATCATTAATTTTTACACCCTGTAATCGATAAACATCCTGAATTTCATTAACGAGATATTCCTGAACGGCGCTTGTTCCTTTAATTTTCAAAATATCATGAGGATTGATAGGACCATCAGTAATCTTTTCACCAGCTGGTATTTCATCGCCTTCCTGAACAAGAATATGTTTCCCAAGTGGAACATTATATTTCTTTTCGTCAGATTCATCAGGAGCAACAACAAGAATTTCACGTGAACCTTTTTTCCTGGCTCCAAATTTAACCAAACCCTCAATCTCGGAAACAATTGCAGTCTCTTGCGGACTTCTTGCTTCGAACAATTCTGTTACTCTTGGAAGACCGCCGGTAATATCACGGCTCTTTGTCTGCTGTTTTGAAATCTTTGCTAGAATTGTACCCGCTGGTATGTTTTCACCTTCTTCTACTGAAAGATAGGCTCTAGTAGGAATATTAAACGATTTCTTTATCCCATCTTCAGATTCAATTGTTATAGTCGGCGTAAGATTTTTATCTTTTGATTCTATTACAACTTTCTGAACGTGACCGGTTTGTTCATCTGTAACCTGTTGCAAAGTAGCGCCGTCAATCATATCTACGAAGCGAACTCTTCCTGAGACGTCAGTCAGAATAACTGAGTTATAAGGATCATGATTATATAATGGCGAACGCTTCTTTACCGCCTGTTCATCATTTACTACTAATTCGGCACCGTAGGGAACTTCATATTTTTTTATCTGCCTGTTATTTTCATCATAAATACCAACTATACCGCGACGTCCTGTAACAACTTTAACTTTCCCGATATAATCAGATTTTTCTACGAAAGAAATTCTTTCAAATTTAGCTATACCTTCAACTGTAGATTCTACCTGAGATTGGCTAGCAATTCTTGAAGATGTACCTCCAAGGTGAAATGTTCTAAGAGTAAGCTGGGTACCAGGTTCCCCGATTGATTGTGCAGCAACAATTCCTACTGCCTCACCAATTTCAACAAGCTTGCCGTTGGTTAAGTTTCTTCCGTAACATTTTGCACATACACCACGTTTAGATTCGCAAGTTAACACTGTCCTGATATATACTGAATCAATGCTTGAATCTTCAATTTTTTCTGCAATTTCTTCAGTTATTAATTCACCTGCAGCAACAATTAATTCATCTGTCCGTGGGTTAATGACATCTTCCTGAGATACACGACCAGTAATTCTTTCTGCAAGTGGTTCCCTTTCCTGTTCAACATCTTTAAGAGCAGTAATTTCAATACCGAGGATTGTACCGCAATCTTCTTCACTTATTATAACGTCCTGCGCAACATCTACAAGCCTTCTGGTCAAGTAGCCTGCATCTGCAGTTTTAAGAGCGGTATCAGCAAGACCTTTTCTTGCACCATGCGTAGAAATGAAGTATTCAAGAACCGATAAGCCTTCTTTAAAATTTGCCACAATCGGGTTCTCAATAATTTCACCAGCTTGACCGGATAAACTCTTCTGCGGTTTCATCATCAATCCTCGCATACCCGCAAGCTGACGAACCTGTTCCTGAGAACCTCTAGCCCCAGAGTCAACCATCATATGAAGTGAGTTAAAACCATTATCAGTATTTTTTATTTTCTCCATCAAAGCACGGGCAACATCATTTGTAGTGTGAGTCCAAACGTCTATAATTTTATTATAACGCTCAGCATCTGTAATAACGCCCTGCTCGTGTTCATTAAGAATAGCTTCAACTTTTTTATTTGCTTTTTGAATAAGAGCTTCTTTCTCCTCAGGGATAATCATATCACCATAGCTGACAGAGAGTCCACCAGCTGTGGAGTACCTAAATCCAAGATCTTTCAAATCATCAAGAAACTTAGCAGTAACTTTATTTCCCAACTTCATAAACATTTGACCGATAAAACCGCCGAACGTTTTCTTTATCAAAAGCTGGTTGAAATACCCCATTTCCTTAGGAACAATTTGGTTAAATATTACTCTTCCGGTTGTAGTCTCTAAATATTCACCGCCAAATCTAACTTTTATCTTTGAATGAAGACCGATAACTTTCGAGTTATATGCAATTATAGCTTCTTCGGGTGAACCAAAAACCATTCCCTCACCCTTACCACCTTCTCTAAGTTTTGTCAGGTAATAGCATCCCAAAACTATATCCTGAGTAGGAACAACAATAGGACTACCGTTTTGAGGTGAAAGAATATTATGGCTGCTTAACATAAGCAATGAAGCCTCAAGTTGAGCTTCGTATGAAAGGGGAACATGAACAGCCATCTGGTCACCGTCAAAGTCTGCGTTGAATGCAGTACAAACCATAGGGTGAAGCTGAATTGCACGTCCATCTATAAGAATAGGCTGAAATGCCTGAATCCCAAGTCTATGCAGCGTAGGAGCTCGGTTTAATAGAACCGGGTGCCCATCTATGATCTTCGCAAGGATATCCCAGATAATAGGGTCTTTTCTATCTACAACTTTCCTTGCACTTTTAACGGTTTTATTATGTCCTCTTTCAATTAATTTTCTGATAATAAATGGCTTGAAAAGTTCTACTGCCATATCTTTAGGAAGACCGCATTGGTGCAATTTAAGTTCCGGTCCTACAACGATTACAGATCGACCTGAATAATCCACTCTTTTTCCGAGAAGGTTTTGTCTAAAGCGACCCTGTTTCCCTTTAAGCATATCGCTTAATGATTTAAGTGGCCTATTATTATCGCTTCTTACAGCGCTACCCCTGCGGGAGTTATCAAACAAAGCATCTACCGATTCCTGAAGCATTCTTTTTTCATTACGTAAAATAACTTCAGGCGCTTTAATATCAATCAGTCTTTTAAGACGATTATTTCTTATAATAACTCTTCTATAAAGATCATTCAAATCCGAAGTAGCAAATCTGCCGCCTTCAAGAGGAACAAGAGGTCTTAATTCCGGCGGAATGACAGGTATATAAGCCAATACCATCCACTCTGGCTTATTCATAACTTTTCCCTCTTCTTCTTTAAAGGATTCAAGAACTCTTAATCTTTTTAGAAGGTCTGCTTTTTTTTGCTGTGAAGTTTCATCTTGAAGCTGGTCCCTTAACTCTTTAGAAAGTTTTTCAATATCTGTTTTCTTAAGCAGTTCTTTTACAGCATCGCCCCCAATTTTTGCTACAAATTTTTTAGGATCTTCATCTTCAAGTTTTTCATTTCCAGGCGGAAGAGAATTTAAAACTTCAAAATATTGATCTTCTGAGACAAGGTCCAAACGATTTAATCCGGTAGGCCCCGGGTTTATGACTACATAAGATTCATAATAGATAACTTTTTCTAATTCCTTTAAACTCAAACCGACAATATTGCCTATCTTAGAAGGCTGAGATCTAAAGAACCATATATGAACTACCGGTACTGCTAAACCAATATGGCCCATTCTTTCTCTGCGAACACTTTTCTGTGTTACTTCAACACCGCATCTATCACAAATAATACCTTTATACCTTATGCGTTTATATTTACCGCAGAAGCATTCCCAATCGCGTGTCGGACCGAATATTTTCTCACAAAATAATCCGTCTTTTTCAGGACGGAAAGATCGGTAGTTAATTGTTTCGGGTTTAGTAACTTCTCCGTAAGATCTGGACAATATATCATCAGGGCTAGCTAAACCAATAGTTATATTATTAATATCACGCATCGCATTTTCTTGAATTCTAAATGGCATTTTTCATCTCCTAATTTCTAAGTGAAAGAATAGTTCAAAAAGTGTTAATTTATTTTTATATCCAGTCCTAAGCCCTGGAGTTCTTTAATTAACACATTGAACGATTCAGGAATATTTGGTTCCTGTAAGTTTTCACCCTTAACTATAGCTTCATACACTTTTGCTCTACCGGCGACATCATCACTTTTTATTGTCAATATTTCCTGAAGGATATGAGCGGCGCCGTATCCTTCAAGCGCCCACACTTCCATTTCACCGAATCTTTGACCACCAAACTGCGCTTTACCTCCCAAAGGTTGCTGTGTAATAAGCGAGTATGGTCCAATGGACCTGGCGTGAATTTTATCATCTACAAGATGGCTTAGTTTCAGCATGTAGATATATCCGCAGGTAACTTTCTGATGAAATTTTTCACCGGATCTCCCATCATACAAATCTGTTTTACTTCCTCTTTCAAGACCGGCTTTAACAAGCCATTCATCCACGTCCTCAATTTTGGCGCCATCAAAAATCGGCGTGGCAAATTTAAGACCCAGCACTTTACCTGCCCATCCTAGAGCAGTTTCATAAAGCTGTCCCAAATTCATACGTGAAGGTACACCTAAAGGATTAAGGACTATATCAACCGGAGTTCCATCAGGCAGAAATGGCATTTCTTCAGCAGGTACAATTTTAGCAACTACTCCTTTATTACCATGTCGGCCTGCCATTTTATCACCAACTGAAAGCTTGCGTTTTTTCGCCACATAAACTTTTGCAAGCTGAACAATTCCTGGAGGAAGTTCATCGCCGCTTGTGATTTTTATTTTCTCTCTTTTAAAATCTTCTTCTAAATCGGACAAAATATCAAAGTAGTTTTTATATAGTGTCTTTATTAAGTTATTTATTCGTTTAGTTTCAAACCAATCAAGAGTATAATCTAACTTAGTAACATCTTCCATTGATGAAAAGGTTGTCTCTTTAATACCAGTTCCGCTTCTGAGAACAATACTTCCATCAAGATCACGAATACCAGTTGCAACTTCTCCATCAGTTATTTTTGTTAACTTCAGTATAAGTCTTTCATAATGTTCGGTCAAACTTTGTTTATGTTGAATTTCAAGATTATCCAGCTGCTTCTTTTCAACTTTCTTTGCGTCAATATCTCTCTTCTTTCGACTGAAAAGACGTGTTTTAATTACTGTACCTTTTAATCCCGGAGGCGCCTTTAAGGATGCATCTTTCACATCTCCGGCTTTATCTCCAAATATCGCTCTAAGAAGTTTTTCTTCAGGTGTAGGATCGGTTTCTCCTTTAGGAGTAATCTTTCCTATAAGTATATCGCCTTCTTTAACCTCGGCACCCTCTCTTACAATTCCGTCCTCATCGAGATTTCTAACTGCTTCTTCACTTACATTAGGAATTTCCCTTGTAAGTTCTTCCTCACCTCGTTTTGTTTCTCTAACCTGTAATTCAAATTCTTCTATATGAATTGAAGTATAAACATCTTCGCTCACAACTTTTTCGCTTATAATAATAGCATCTTCAAAGTTGTAACCTCGCCAGGGCATGAATGCAACAAGTACGTTTCTTCCAAGTGCAAGTTCTCCTTGATCTGTAGAACATCCGTCTGCCAGAATATCACCCTTAGAAACTCTTTGTCCCTGTTTGACAATTGGGCGCTGATTAACTGAAGTTTCCTGGTTTGTTCCATGAAACTTTATAAGCTTATATGTTGTTCTTCTTACATCATTAAAACTTGTAAGAGCTTCAATGCTGCTTGGATTAATATCATATTTTACCATAATCTGATTAGAATCAACACTTTCAATTACACCGTTATCTTCTGCAACAATAACAGCTCTTGAATCAGTAGCAATTTTTTTCTCCAATCCCGTACCTACAAGCGGAGCTTCTGGACGTAATAACGGCACTGCCTGGCGCTGCATGTTAGAGCCCATAAGAGCTCTGTTTGCATCATCGTGTTCAAGGAATGGAATTAAAGCTGCTGCAGCGCTTACTATTTGCGCAGGAGCTACATCCATATATTGAATATGGTCGGGAGTCACAATAGGAAACTCACCTTTAAAACGGGATTTAACTCGCTCCTGTACAAACTTTGATTGTTCGGTAAGAGGTGCATTTGCCTGGGCTATTGTAAATAAATCTTCCTGCTCGGCTGTTAAATATTCCACAGTATCAGTAACTCTTGTTTTTTCAACTTTCCTGTAAGGAGTTTCAAGAAATCCGTAACGATTAACCCGTGCATAAATTGTTAATGAAGAAATTAGACCTATATTCGGGCCTTCTGGAGTTTCAATAGGGCATAAACGACCATAATGAGTGTAGTGAACATCTCGAACTTCAAATCCAGCTCTTTCTCTTGTTAATCCACCCGGCCCTAAGGCAGACATTCTTCTTTTGTGTGTCATCTCAGCCAATGGATTAGTCTGATCCATAAATTGAGATAGCTGGTTTGTTCCGAAGAACGCATTTATCACACTGCTAATAGTTCTTGCATTTACAAGATCCTGCGGAGTAAAGTTTTCAGTATCGCGCATGTTCATTCTTTCCTTAATGGTTCTTGCCATACGAGACATACCAACATTAAATTGCTGGGCTAACTGCTCTCCAACAGTTCTAATTCTTCTATTTCCCAAATGATCTATATCATCGACATTTTCAATTCCGTTACGAAGTTTGATGATATATTTCATAATAGCAACAATATCTTCAACTGTCAAAACTGTTACACTTTCAGGGATACTAAGTTTTAACTTATCATTCATTCTATGACGACCTACATCACCAAGATCATATCTTTTATCGTTAAAAAAAAGCTTATCTATTAAAGCCTGAGCTGTATCAAGATCAGGTGCCTCACCAGAACGCAATTGGCGGTAAATAGAATATAAAGCTTCTTCTTTTGTGCTTGATGTATCTTTGCGTAAAGTGTTCACTATTAAGTCTAAATCAGGTGACGTATAGGAACTGATAAATTTCAATTTCTCAACTTCTGCTTCTTTTAATCTTTCGATATCTTCTTCAGATAAGATACTGTCTTTTGTAAGAAAGATTTCACCGGTTGCCATATCAAAAACATCGCTTGCAATAGTTCTGCCAATAAAAGTTTCTATTTTAACTTTCTTTACTGTAACTTCTTCGATCAAATCAAAAAGGTTTAAAATTTCTTCATCCGTGGCAAAATCGAGTGCGCGCAATAATGTAGTTGCG
The DNA here is from genome assembly GCA_964618785.1 of uncultured Ignavibacteriaceae bacterium. Lineage (GTDB taxonomy): Bacteria > Bacteroidota > Ignavibacteria > Ignavibacteriales > Ignavibacteriaceae > FEN-1297. Next base: position 18,328 of record CAZUCY010000065.1, read on the forward strand.
GGGAATTTTTTCCTGCGGTCGATATAAACATACATAACATAGTTTATATCAGTTGCAAATTCTACCCATGAACCTCTTAACGGAATAATCCTGGCGGAATAAATTGGTGTTCCATTAGGATGCACTGTTTGTGCAAATGCGACGCCTGGTGAACGATGAAGTTGAGAAACAACAACACGTTCAGCACCATTAATAACAAAAGTCCCTTTCTCAGTCATATAAGGCAAATTGCCAAGATAAACTTCCTGCTCGACACTGTTCACAAAATCCTGAGTTTCGGGATCTTTTGTAGAAAGTCTGAGTTTTCCTTTAAGAGGCGCAGCGTAAGTTAAACCTCTTTCAAGGCATTCCTGGACAGAAAAACGTGGTTTTTCTACATAATACTCTAAAAAATCAAGGCGATAATTTTCCTTATTATCAAGAATAGGAAAATTAGCAGTAAATACTGCTTGAAGACCCTTGTTTTCCCTTTTAATTGACGGAGTTTTTAGCTGCACAAATTCTTCAAAAGCAACCGTTTGAATATTCAATAAATCCGGTGACTCAACAACAGAAGGAATTCTGCTAAAGGAAATTCTATTACTATTCAATGTCAAACCTCCAATTAAATTTCATTTTCTTTGTTATCAATGCATAAAACAGCGTAACTAAAATATAAAAAGCGATAAGACAGAATTCTCCGCTTATCACTTTTTAAAAAATCTACAGTTCTTAGCTTTTTTATTATTTTATCTCTACGGTGGCGCCAGCTTCTTCAAACTCTTTTTTGAGTTTTTCA
>CAZUCY010000066.1:0-18771 GCA_964618785.1 uncultured Ignavibacteriaceae bacterium
TTAATTCATCAAGGTTTTGCGCCTGGATATCCACATTCTTCCAGAGATCAATCCATGTTTGCAGGGTTTTAACTTCCATCAGGATTTTTTGAGCCTCCATCTGATCATTCCAAAAAGAAGGCTCGGTGGTTTTATATTGAAGATCCTTTACTTTAGAATCTTTGTTATCGACGTCAAAGATAACCTCTTAAGTTGACAATTCTTTCTCTAAGTATATTCAATTTTTTTATTTCTTCTTCGTACATTTTAATATCCTCTTTTTATTGTTGTTTATTTATTATTTGCTTTATATGCTATTTCATCCGCAATATTTTCTAAATCTTTCTGGGATTTTATATCAAACCAGATTATTCTTTCATCGGCTCTGAACCATGTTAATTGTCTTTTTGCAAATCTCCTTGTATTACGCTTAATCAATTCAACAGCACGATCAAGAGTAATTTTATTATCCAGATATGCAATTATTTCTTTATAGCCAAGAGTGTTTAAAGAATTAAGCCTCCCGTCATACTTTTCGACTAAAGACTTAGTTTCTTCAATCAAACCGCAGGAAATCATTTTATCAACTCTCAGTTCAATGTATTTATACAGGATTTGCCTATCCCACCGTAAACCGAACTGGACGAAATTTATATTTGTTTTTCTTATTTGCTCCCGATGATGAATCCCAATCGGTTTGCCGGTCCTATAAAAGACTTCTAATGCACGTACAACACGTTTCCAGTTTTGCGGAAGCATTTTGGAGGCACTTTCAGGATCGACTTTATTTAATTCATTATACAGAAAATCATTTCCATATAATCTTCTATTTTGCAGGAACCCGATACGGAGTTCTTCATCCACGCCGGCGACATCAAATATTCCATCAGTCAATGCTTTGATATATAAGCCTGAACCTCCTGCAACAATTGGGGTTTTGTTCTGCCCGGTTAAACTTTGAATAATATTAAGAGCATCATTCTCAAACCGGCTGGCATTATATCTTTCACACGGTTCAAGAATACTAATGAAGTGATGCTTGATTTTTTCTAATTGCTCTTTATCCGGTTTTGCAGTTCCTATATCAAGATATTTATAAATCTGCCTGCTGTCTGCAGAAATAATTTCCGTGCTTAATCTTTCAGCAAGTAGAACTGCAAGGGAAGTTTTACCCGAACAAGTGGGGCCGACAATAATGATTACTTTTGGTTCCAACCCTCTCTGCCTATAAGTGGGACAAAAGAAAACTCGGGAACATCACGTACTTCAAATTCATTTTCATTTAATTTAGTTAAAATTTTTAGAATCTGGGAATTTTTATTACCGACGGGTATTACAAGCCTGCTGCCGACTTTTAGTTGTCTTTTCAAGGATTCAGGAACCGTAGGAGAACCGGCAGTAACCAAAATACCATCATAGGGAGCAAACTCATCCCACCCAATAGTACCGTCACCGCATTTTGTATGGATTCTAAGTCCTATTTCATCTAAAAGTTTTCTCGTTATTAAATAAATATCCATATTCCTTTCAATACTGAAAACGTCAACTCCCATTTTTTCAAGGATAGCCGCCTGATAACCTGACCCTGTGCCAATTTCTAATACTTTTGCCTTAGATTTTAACCCGAGTGACTGAGTCATAAAAGCTACAGTATAAGGCTGAGATATAGTTTGGCTATAACCAATAGGTAAAGCAATGTCTAAATATGCATGCTGTTTCATAGGTTTAGGTACAAACTTATGACGTTCTACTTCACGTATAGCTTTAAGTACTAAAATATCTGATATACCTTTTTCGGATAATTTATCTGCTAATTCTTCTCTTTCTCTTTCGTACATAAACACAGTATCTTTTATTTTTTGAGATGTCAAAGATATAATAAAATTTGTTTATTTTTTAAATTGTGAAGGTTATTTTATAGAATTGTAATGTAGATTTCTTGAGATAAGAATTTGGTTTTTTAATAATAATGAATTGTAAAAATAAATTTTAGGAATTAAGATGTGGGAAATAATTGGCGGAGCAGCTTTTATTGCATTAATGAGAATATGCGATGTAACTCTTGATACTATTCGCGTTATTAATGTAGTTCAGGGGAAAAAATATTTAGCTGGAATAATAGGATTTTTTGAAATACTTATATGGGTTTTCGCCATCAGGTTAGTTTTTAAACACCTTGATGTTATTCCAAATTTATTTGGATATGCCATAGGTTTTGGACTCGGCAATATATTTGGGATAACTATTGAACAAATGATAGGTCTTGGTTTTATACAATTAAATATAATTTCTCTGCATTTTACCGACGCCATTGCGGATGCTCTAAGAAAAAAAAATTTCGGATTAACAATTTTACCCGGAGAAGGCGGCACAGGAGGTGTTTCGGTTATTGTTTTAATTATCGAGCGCAAAGAACAAAAGAGAGTTATTAAGTTAATCAAATCTGTTGATTTGCATGCTTTTATTACTGTCCAGAGCTCCATTCCACAAAGAGGGCTCAGAAATCTTTCGAAGAAGTAAAAAATACTTTTTATTTGCGAAGTTGTACCCTTGAAACCGGATGTATACAATTATATATTCTCGGATAATAATAATTTTAAGGAAGCATTCTATATTATATATTATTGATACATTAAAAAAACATAACATTGATCTTCAGGCAGATTTTACCGATGAAGCGCAAAAATCCGATAATTTTGGAAAATCAGGAAAGATATTATCTATGATAGCACTCAAAAGATACCATATCGCACTTTTATTCCCGGTGAAGAGTTTTTATTACCGGCACTACGTACTATCCGGATACGGATAAAAATATAATTACTTCTTTAATAACTATAACACCAAATAATATTATAAAATCCATTCACAACAGGATGCCTGTTATTTTCAGGATTCCCGGAAATATCAAATTTTTGAATAGTGACTGCAATTCCGCATTTGAAATGTGCATACTTTTTCAGGGAGATATGAATATGGAAAAAGTTGAATAGAAGAAAAATGAGTGTTTATGTGGCATTTATTTTGAAAAATAGATAAATTATATCCGGATTTAAAATCATCAAAAAAAAATGACTTATTGATTTTTTGCACATGAAAGGATATTATAATGAAAAAATATTTCCGCCAATATTCATTATTCATTTTATTTCAAATTTTTGTAATTAACAGCATTATTTATCCATTCCCGACAAGTTTTATTCCCGCAAACAATCGCAACATACAATATTACGGCAGGTGGGATTTCTCCGATTCACTACACCCGGAACAATCATGGCCGGGAGTATATATATGTATTGAATTTTCAGGAACAAGTATCGGAATAAGAATAGACGACAATATTAATTATTATAACGTTTATATAGATCAAAAATTCTATAAAATATTTCACGGCGATAAAGAAGAAGAAGCTGATTATATTCTTGCCGACAGCCTTGAAAATATCCATCACTCATTCAGATTAAGCAAGCGTAATATATCATTCGGCAGAGTTTTTACTTTTTCCGGTTTTTTGGTTGATGAAAGCGGAGGAATTTTACCTTCCTCATCAGAACCTATAAGAAAAATAGAATTTATCGGCGATTCTTTTACTGCTGCAGAAGGCAATGAAGCTAAAGAACCGGTGATGAAATGGGAGGATAAATTTCCATTCACAAATATAGATTTAGGCTTTGTAGGCGATATAGCTGAGCATTATAAAGCACAATACCATGCAACATGCCGATCAGGGATGGGATTAGTTTGCGATTGGCAGGGCAAGTTTGATTTAGCTATGCCAAAATGGTTTGACCGTACACTTATGGAAAGAGAGGATCCTAAATGGGATTTTCAGCAATGGGTCCCCAACTTAGTAGTTATTTGCCTGGGACTGAACGATCTATCCGGATTAAAAGGTAAAGACACAGTAGTTTCTGAAGAGAATTCCTCACTTTTCCGTAAAATATACCACGAATTTCTTACAACCATCAGAAACGTTTACCATGGTGTTACAATTGTTGCCGTAGCTGCACACGCCGAGTGGGTGCAAAAAAATGTGAAGCAGGTAGTGGATGAAGAAATTGCAAACGGACAAAAAGATATAAATTATGCTCAATTTAATACTTATCCCGGCGGATATGTTGCAAACGGTCATCCTACTGTTGAAACGCATAAAAAGATTGCCGGAGAAATAATAAAAGCAATCGACCTGACAAAGGTATTTCCGGAGTAGTTATTAAGATTTATTGAATTCCACAGAATAAATTACTTTTTAACTCATTTTATTAACCTATTAATTCATGTTAAGTAAAAATAATTCCATGACGCAAAGGGGTTAGTGTGAAAATTATTAGAACAAACAAAAACTCACCCTAAATGTGGCTGACCTAAAAGTAATTTTAGAGCGCTACTGTAGAATTAATGTTTTAATTTTAGTCAATGTTGAACCATAATAAAGGTAAGCCTGGCAAGCGGACCTACATTTTAGTTAACCTTATTTTGGAAACTGCATTATCCAGGAAAGGTAAATTAACACATATTAAAAATTTCTTATTTGAGAGTTCAGTTATTAGAAATAGGGAAAAATATTTATCCTATTTTATCTATTGAATTGTTTTACATTTGTGTAATTTAGACATAATTTTACATATTAATTAATAATCTCTATGTGGGGAGCCTCCATTATAGAGCTTTATTCATGTGCCGGGATAGTATTTTTGTAGGTTAAATAACTATTATAAAATGAGCCATACGATGAAATTTAATGAATTCAATAAAATAAGTTTCTTATTAATATTCATATTATTTACTAATATTAAAATTCTTCCACAAAATACAATTGAGGAAGCGTATAGTTTTTTAGGCGAAGGGAAATTTGAAAGAGCTGAAGAATTATTCTTAGAAGAGGCAGAATCTACAAATAGTTTAAGGGCACATCTTGGATTAGCCTTATTATACAATATAGAATCAAAATATGATAAAGAGTGGCAGAATTTTTCGGAAGTAATAAAACAAGCAGACAGACCTGAAATATATTTGCTTGCAGAATTTGACGGATTGGCAGTTGCGAGAAATATTCAGAACGAAAAATCCGGTATATTAGAGCTACTTGAGAAAGAAGCTTCTAATAAAGATGATGGATTTATCAGCGCTGTTGCCAATGAAAACTTAGGACAGTACTACCAACTGCATAATCAATTAGAAAAAGCAAAAGATTACTATAAGCAAATCGGCTCAGTAAATGATTGGAGTGTAATAGGACCTTTTGAAAATATTTCTGCTTCCGGGTATTATGAGAATTATCCGCCTGAGCATGAATTTAACCCCGACACAATTTATACTGGAAAGAATAATAAGCCAATCCATTGGTTTAATATAGACAGAAAAAGATATGATAATTGGGTGGATTTTACCCTATACTTCCCTTCCGATAATTCAATTTATTATGGAAGTACATTTATTTTTTCGCCTGAAAAACAAAAAGTCCAGATCAGGATAGGAACGTCGGGATCATTCAGAGCATTTCTAAATGATAAAATGATAAGTGAATGCAATGAAGAACGCAATAATGACCTCGACACCTATGTAACTGAAACAACTCTTCAAAAAGGCTGGAACAGAGTATTAATTAAGGTTGGTTATTCAGACATTGACAGGTGCAATTTTCTTTTAAGAATAACAGATGACAGAGGGTTTGCATTAAGCAATCTGAAGTATTCTACCGATAAAACCGCATATAATACCAATGGTAATGCTACATCCACTGAAGTGCATTCTTATTATGAAAAATATTTTACGGATATTATAAAACAGCATCCGGATTATCCAGAAAATTATATTCTCCTTTCTAAAATTTATTTAAGGAATGATAAAATCAGTGAATCAGAATCCACACTTTTGAACGGCTTAAAAATACTTCCTGATAATGTTTTATTACTGTACAGTTTAATATCGGTTTACAATAAAGGTGGGAAATTAACCGAGCGAAATACTATCTGCAAAAAGATTGATGATATAAGAAGTGACATACCGGATATTCTGTCTATTAAAATGATGGAAGCCGCGGCGAATAAAAATCAGGATAAATACAAAGAACTTCTTGAAAAATTGATTTCAATAGTGCCTGAATCCCCCGATTTATATATATCTAAGATAATATATTATTCTTTAAAAAATGTACCTTCACAAACAATTGATATTATTAATGAAGCCTATCAAAAATATCCCGATGAATGGGCTGTAGTCGACTTCAAGAAGAATCTTGATTATAGCGTAAGCAGGGATTATACAAAAGCTGCGGAGATTATTGAGAAATATTCAGAAAACACTTTTAACCTTACTGCTATGGAAGAGTTGGCAAATATCTATCTTTCCACATCAAAGATTGATAAATGGGAAAGCACATATCAAAGAATAATTGAGCAAAATCCTGCATCACCGGGATTCTACTATCAAATGGCAAAAACATACTATTCATTACAGAAATACGACAAAGCTTTGAAAGAAATTAGCGAAGCATTGCATATATGTCCTTTTGCTACTAATTATTACCAAATGCTCGGAGATATTTATACCGCCCAAAATAATAATGAAGATGGTAAAGAAGCCTACATGAAAGCAATAATATTTTCTTCAACTAATTATGAAGCGAGAGAAAAGTTAAAAAATCTTACAGGCGATAACCCAATCGACAAAGAATTAAAACCTTTTGATTTAAAAGCATTGATGGCTGTCTCTTCTAATTCCGATAAATACAAGGGGAATGAAGCCTTAATTTTATCCGACGATGTAAAAAGAACTTTTTATGAAGGTGGCGCCTCCGAGTATGATGAGGAAGTGCTGATAAAAATTTTAAATAAAGACGGAATAGAACGTTTTACAAGCTACGGCTTGAATTACAACGCCAATGTTCAGGAATTAATATTAGACAAGGCAGTAGTAATAAAACAAAACGGTTCTGAAATAGACGCCGACAAAAAGGATGGGAATCTTGTATTTAAATCGCTGGAAGCCGGGGACTGTATTTATGTTAAATATAAGGTAAGAAATTTTTTTACCGGCGAGTTATCAAATCATTTTTGGGATGAATTTAATTTCAACAAATTCTATCCCGTAGAGAACGAGCGATATGCACTTATAATGCCGAATGATAAAGGAGTATTTTACCGCGGACAGAATATGAATTCCGAACCGGTAATGAAAAAAGTAATCGGGAATAATACTTTATATGTATGGCAAATGGAAAATATCCAGGCTGTAAAATATGAAGCTGGAATGCCCCCGTTAGATGATATTGGAATGACACTTTATTTTTCAACAATAGAAAATTGGGATTATATTGCTAAATGGTACTCAAATCTTACTAATTCCAAATGCCTTGTTAATTATGAAATTAAGGAAAAGGTTGCGGAACTATTAAAAGGTTTAGAAGATTTGCCTGAAAAAGATAAAGTAAAAGCAATTTATGAATATATAATTAAAAACATTACATACAGCAGTGTACCTTTCAGGCAGTCAGCATTTATACCGCAAAAGGCAAGGGATGTATTGGTAACTAAGATCGGGGACTGCAAAGATATGGCTACGCTTTTTATTACTATGTTGAAAGCTATCGACATAAGAGCCGATTATGTTTTAGTGAATACCCGGAATGAAAGCGCAAATACAAATGCTTTGCCAGGAATTTATTTTAATCATGTGATTGCCCGTGTAAATATTGACGGGAAGCCTATGCTGTTTGATCTTACTGCGCGGAATTATCCATTTGGAACATTGCCCGAGGGAGATATTAATTCATTTGCATTAGTTGTGAAGCAAAATGAAAGCAAACCGTTTTATATTGAGAAAAATAATTTCAACGGAAGAACTATTGTCCGCAATACAAATGTTTTGGTTAAGGATGACAATTCCATTGAACTAAACGTTGACACAAAGCGGACAGGGTCGGCAACTGCATTTGTAAGGGAGATGTACGGTAACATTGATGAAAAAGAACAGATTAGCAAATTAACCGAAAATCTTGCAGATAATTTTAATAATTACAAAGTGCTATCATTCAAAAGCGATGATCTTGATACTCTGACGACTGAATTAAATTACAGCTATTCCTTAATATTAAACCAATATATAGGTATAGTAGGAAATTACAAATTACTTAAAATACCTTGGGAAGATGCCGAAACATCAAGCACACCTTTATCTTATGATCAAAGGAAATATGCTTATAACCGGATGACTACTACCGATGAAATTGAAGAAACAATGAACATTAAGCTGCCCGCCGGATATACACCTATTGAATTGCCACAGAATGCAAAATTAGACTGCAAAATTGCTTCATATTCAATTGAGTTCAAATATTCGGACGGAATAATTACAGCCAAACGTTCTGCAATAAATAAAATAGATTCTATCAGTCCGGAAGATTATAAAGAATATAAAGATTACATGAACAAAACAATAGAAAATGATTTAACACAAATTCTTTTGAAGAAAAATTAAATTTCAATTTTTCTTCCTTTCGTTTCGGGGAATACCCAAATCCAGGCACCAGTCAAAATTGCAAATAAAGCTGCGAGCGATATTCCCCCTCCAAGCCCGTAATGTACCGCAATAGCCGCAATAATGACAGGAGTCAAAAACTGAATGCCGCGGGCGAGGTTAAATGCCGACCCCATAGCAGTGCCGCGAATATTTGTCGGGAATAATTCAGCAAAAAGAGGGCCGTAACCACTGAACATACCCGTACCCAAACCCACGAGAAACATAAAACTTAAAATAAGCGGTGGATAAACTGCAACCTTCTCCCACAATAAGGTTATCATAACCAATCCTAACGCCATAATGACAGAGTAGACAGAATAAGCTGGTCTCCTGCCGAACTTATCAGCAAAGAATCCGAAAGAAAAATATCCAAGAAGACCTCCGGCTTGAGTAATCAACATCCAGCTAGCAGACTTAACAATTGTAAACTGCCTTTGCTGATGCAGGTAGGCAGGCAGCCATGTATAAGTAAACCAGTAAGCGGACATATCAAAGACAGCAAGCACCAGGCATTGAATGAAAAGTTTTCTATTAGCATTATTGAACAGAAGGAAAAAAGTATTTTCTTTTTTTCCTTTTGTAGTAATATTCATGGAAGAAATTCTTTTCCGCTCCAGCCACACATCGGATTCGGGTAAGTTTTTTCTTATAATAACGACAAGCAGCGCCGGTAAAATTGAGATAAAGAAACACAGCCTCCAGCCAATTTCCGATTCAACAAAGCCTCCTATTATAGAAGCAAGAATAATTCCGAAGGGCGCACCAGTCTGCATAAAGGCTCCATAACGCCCGCGGACTTTAGCTGGGAAAGTTTCGCCAACATAAGTCTGTCCGGTAGCCCACTCACCCCCAACACCGAGACCTGTTATAATTCTAAAAAATAAAAACAGCCAGATAGATGATGCAATACCGCATAGGAATGTGCCGATACTATAAGTAAAGATTGTCCACTGAAGGACGTTTTTTCTTCCAAAGCGGTCGGAAAAGATACCGAAAATAACTCCGCCCAGAGCTGTAGCAGCTAAAGATGAGCCAAGTACCCAAGAAAGATCAAAATTTGAGATATGAAGTTCTTTACCGATCGGAATAAGAAGGAATGAAAACAGGATAAGGTCATAGAAATCGAACACCCACCCAGCCCAGCTCATAAAAAGGATTTTGAAATGAACGAAAGCAGGTTTTTCGTACTCGTTCAGTAACAGCCTGTCATTCATAGAGCCTCCGTTTAATCTAAATTATTTAAGCAAAAATTAAAAAATAAAAGATTGGAAACAAGGCTCGAAGAGACTTAAATGACAGAAGTAATCCACCAGGTAATACCAAACGGATCGGTAATTCCGCCAGTTCTACCGTACTCCTGGTTCGATAGTTCAGTTATTATTTCAGCTCCCCCGTTAATTGCTTTTTTATAAGTTTCATCTGCGTTTTCAACATATATCATCAGGGTTGCTTCACGAGGTTTAAACTTTTCAGTACTTTCAGCAAACATGATAATACTTCCACCAATATTAATTTCTGCATGTCTAATCAGGTTTTCATCACTCATTACCTGAAATGTTAATTCCGCATTAAAAACCTTTCTTGTAAAGCCGATAAATGCAGATGCATTTTTTATAATTAAGTAAGGCATTACGGCTTGATATCCGTCGGGAATTTTCATGTCAAACTTTCTAATATTATTTTTGAAATATATAATAAATTCTTCAATTGATAATGTGATAAACTGCAACTATTAATTGAGGGACTATTTATTTTAAAAGTAAATTATCTTGAATGGGGAAAAACTTAGAAGCTGAATTAATTAAGGAATCGGCAGTAAGTTGAGGTACTCCGTACACTTCAACTGTATTATTATATTCTTTTCTAATTTTATATACGAGCAAATCGAAATCCCCGTCACCTGAAGCTAACACAATTATATTTGAATTTCTTGCATAGTCAAGAATGTCAATAGTAATTCCTACATCCCAATCCCCTTTTCTTGAGCCGTCAATGCGCCGGATGAATTGTTTTAATTTTACTTCAAATCCAATTCCTCTAAGTATGTTTTGAAATTCTTTCTGCTTTTCGTCGCCTTTATTAGTTGCATAAGCTATAGCTTTTAAAACTTCTCTATCATGTGTCACCTCTGCCCAAAAAGCATTATAATTGAAATGACAATTGTATGCCTGCTTCGTAGTATAGTACATGTTCTGAACATCAACAAAAATCGATACTTTTTTCAAATGTTTATCCTTTTATGAACAACCACCCATAACCCCTCCTTATCAAGGATGGGAAAAAATATGTAATTATTTTTTAATTAAAAAATATCATTACCTACTCTTACAAGGAGCGGGAAAATATGTAATTAAAAATTTATAACCCCTCCTACCAAAAGGGGACACAAATATTAGAATTCTATTTTAATTTTTTCTTCAACAAATTTATTGGTAGAATGAATATCTAAAATATATGTACCATCTTCATTTTTAATGTTCAGATTTTGGCTTAATTTTTCATTATCTACGTAAACTACTTTAGGCTGAAAGGGAGAAATAATTTGAGTAATATTTTGATGCCCGGTAAAAGCTTTTAAAGATAAATTCAAAGCCTTTTTCTGAAAATCGTAATTGCATTTTTCCAGCAGTGAATTTGTATTGGAAATGTATGGAGTTAAAGGAGTTCCTAGAACTATTTCTACTTCATTAAATTTGGAGTTATCGAGAATGACGGCTGAAGGTATTTTCCTACCGTCATATAAAATAGAATGAATATATTTACCGCGGCCTGTAGTATTGACGTTCAACAGCTTCCCAAAAGCATTCATAGTAAATAGACATGATTTCCGGTCAGGGATCAAATAGGGCGCAAATGTAATATTCCATGGATTCTCATTAATGCCAAAGAGGTGATACAAACTGTAAATATACCACCCTGCTGCCCATAGAAATTGTGGTTTATCGATTTTACCATAGACATTGGGATTATTATAATCGCTAATCCTATACTCATACATAGCAGGCTGCCCATTCGGACTATTTATAATTCCGTCCACAGTCATAGTCTTTTTAATAAAATTAAACGATTCATCTTTCTTATAATCCGCAATTAATGAAAGTGCAAACCAAGCATTTGAATTTACCCATATGCCACCGTTCGCATAATAAAAAGGCTTACCAGCTTCGCCGGCTTTTAATTCAAGGAAATCTTTAAGATTTTCAAGATCCATAGGGTACATATTATAAACTCCAAGTTTTGGATCAAACAAATGGTAAAGAGCGGAATTGACAAGCGCATCAGTGCGTTCATGATTCAATAAGTTTAAATGAGGCGCTATTAACGAACCCATATAATAATGAGTATCTATTTTGCCGCCTTTATAATGGTTAATAAGATAACCAAGTTTATCATCCCATAACTTTTCGTTTAATGCTTTTTTCATATTATCCGCTAAATTTTCATACTTAACCAGCTCATTTTGTTTTTCACCAAGTATCATTGATATAAATACAAATTCTCTCAACGATTCAATCGCAAGCGACGTCATAAATGCTCGAGGACCATAGCTGTCAGCAAGATCGGAACCGTCTATGTGAGCTTCCCACATTAAATCATCATCTTTCTTATTCAGGAGAGTCTGATTCAAGCATTTAGTTAAATACGGATATAGACGCCTCATCAACGCAACATCAGCAGAATGTTTTAAATAACTCCCAGCCGTTATTATGAACCAAAAATTATTCCAGTTATCGGATGAAGCAAATTCAGTTTTGTAAGAACTATCTTTCCAATAATAAGCGTGGGGTATAATAGAATCATTACCGGCATGAGCGATTATAAAATTAAGGTCATTATTAACCCGAGGTAAATCAAAATTAACAGCAGCATAATCTGTTACAAGAACATCATGCGTAAAATAGAAATTATACTCTGCAGGACATGGCATTGGCGTTATACTATTATCAATATAATGCCTGTTTACCGCTAATATTCCTTTTGCCCAGAGATATGATTTATCAATCGTTGTATCGCCGGTAATAAATTTTCCTTCATTAACTTTCTTTAATATACTTTTTTCATATTCATTAATTTCTTTTGCATAATTTTTTTCAAGATAAGATATTACTTCTTTCCCCCCGTTTTGTTTTGATGTGCCTATAATTTGAATAACAGCCATTGTTTCTTTTGGTTCAAGATTTTTCTTATAAAGAAATTCAGCGGCAGGAACTCTTTGATTATTTTTCTTAGATATTAATTCCGGAAGTGAAGAATAATTCTTATACCACCAATCTTCATTATACGGATAATTTTTTAGCGTCCCTATAGTGTTGTAACTTTCAGGTTCAATTCCCGCATTAGCGACAAATACCTGAGCATTTTGAGTTTCGGCATCATCAAAATGTGCAGATATAGATTTATCGCTGCTGTCATATTCCGTCCATGCCGTACTTTTTAATGAATACGTATGTGAAGTTTTCAAGGATAATTCAAGGTGTGAGTAAAATTCAAATGGCTGCGGATCTTTACAATTATTGGTAATTTCATAGGCAACAATCATTGCCGGTTTATCTTTACAAAACCGATAAGATATTTTTATATCTTTATTTGCATCACTTTTATAGAAAGTAACTCCGTAAGGCGTCAATTCATAAGAATATGGTGAAAGCCCTATCCATTCCTTATCGCTATACCCCACTCTGATTCCGGCACTCATCACAAAAGTCGAATCGCGTTTCCAATAATCCGTGCTCAAATCCAAGCTGTTTGCAACCGGATAAAAGAAACTTATTCTTTGAGGCATTGGGGAGCTATGATGAAATTCAACTCCAACATACGGTCCCCCAACTTCTATTTGCGCATCACCCTGAAATGATATCTTGATGTCCGGTTTCATCAAAAAATCATTATTCTTATTACATTTTGATAAATAAAGGAAGATAGAAATGATAATTAAAATAACTAAAGTTTTCACTACCCCGCCTTTCACTCCTGTATAAAATTCCAATATTTTATTATTTTTCATTGAAGGTACTGATTTAGTGTAATAACAGATATAGGATTAATTGATTTCCCAATGGAGTCCGGCACAGCATACTTTATTTTCATTTTCTCGCCGGGCATTATAATAAATCCGTTATCTTCAAATATTTTACCGTTGGATTGAAGTGCAACAAAAAGCGTAAGCTTATCGGAAGAAATAATAACTTCGTTTTTCCTTTCATTAATACGTAACCTTGGTTCTGGAAGTTTCAAATATTTAAATTCAACTCCGCTATATAAATTCCTGTGAATAATGTTTTTATGTTTGTCTTCTAAAGTAATTACTATCAGCTCATCTCCGATTTTTAATTCATTGGAATTAAATATTGAGAATATTTCCTGCTTAGATAATCTATTAATTAATATTTTCTTACTTTTAGTCAACCTGATTTTCGAATCTTTAGAAGAAATAATATCCATCCTGCATATTCCCGTAAAATATTCATACCCGTTATTCACAACACCGGCGGAAATATTATTTCCTTTTTGAATAAAACCTAAAAATTGATTTAAAAAAGATCTTTTCACAAAATAATAAGAAAGCTTGGGCATGAGGTTTGAATCGATTAAAGACCAACTTGAAACTTGCCAGCAATCATTTAATTGCCATATAATTGAACCGTTAGTTTTAGGAAAACGCGACTGCCAATACTCAACGCATTCTTTTAAACCCAAAGCCTGGTTTAGCTGTGTTAAATAAATAAAATCCTTCAACTCCATTTTTACCGGCAGATGAGTAGAAAGAAATTTAAAAAGTCTTTCAGGACCTTCAACCTGCTTGTTGTGATATTCAAATATCCGGCTTTGAGGATTTCGTTGATCTTCAGGTAAAACGGCAAGCATCGATTCATAATTTGCCGGGCTTTGAAAGCCGAATTCTGTCACAAAAAGACTCCTGTCAGACTTAACATATTTATAATCAAGCCACCTGCTCCACATATCCCATTGATGTGTGTTCCCCGATAAAACTGAGTTAGGGTCATCCTCATTTCCAAAAGGTGTAGATTGCCAATATGGTCTGTTGGGATCAAGTTTTTTCAATATTCCAGGAATCAAAACATGATAAATTTTATATCCCGGCATTTTTTTGTATGAGCTTTTAAAAGCCTGGAACCAGACCCATTCGTTTTCATTATTACCGCACCATATAGCAATTGATGGGTGGAATTGAAGTCGCAAGATATTTTGCGCTACTTCCCGTGCGACATTATTTAGAAAGCTTTCATTTTCAGGATATGCGGCGCAGGCAAACATAAAATCCTGCCAGACAATAAGTCCGAATTCATCGCATAAATCATAAAAGACATCATTTTCGTAGATTCCACCGCCCCACACTCTTATCACGTTCATATTTGCTTCTTTAGCTTTTAAGAGAAGCGACCTGTATTTTTCATCGCATACTCTCGGAAGAAACGAATCAGCAGGGATCCAGTTACAACCTTTTAAATATACCGGTTCGCCATTTACAATAAACTGGAATGTTGAATTACTGTTTTCAGAAAGCTGTAATATTACAACTCTGATCCCGACTTTTTTTTGCAGCCTATCCAGCACAACTTTATCCTTAATTATCTGAATTTCCAGATTATAAAGATGCGGACTGCCTAAGCCATTAGGATACCACAAAACCGGATTATTTATTTCAAATTCCGTCTGAAATTCATTTGAGCCAACAGTAGCATTCTCAGCTGTTTCATACTTAGATTTTGTTCCGGATAAACTTACAATGATTTTTATACCTGAACTAAACGGTTTGTTAATACCTGCTTTTAATCTAACCAATGCTTTTGATTCGGAGATGGATAAAGTATCAAATGTTAAATCTTCAATAGAATATACATCAGGCTGCTGCAGATATACAGAGCGCCAAATTCCCATTGTAATAAAAGTCGGTCCCCAATCCCAGCCGAATGAATATTGAGCTTTTCTTATATGAACTCTTTCAGATCTTAACGCAACAGGAAGTTTGCCGTTTAACTTTTCCTGCTTCTTAGCATAATTTTCCGCCGATACAAAATTGACCTCAAGCTTATTATTCTTCTTTCGAAGCAAGTGAGCGACTTCATATGTATGCTTAAGAAACATGTTATTTACAGTTCCGATTTTCTCATCATTTAAAAATAAATCCGCAACTGTATCCAATCCTTCAAACACAAGATTGATTTGTTTACCGGGTTCAAAGTTTTTCGGCAGGTTAAATGTGGTTTTATAGCTCCAGTCAAATTCGCCAATCCACTGAAGTTTATTTTCATTATCGGAATAAAACGGTTCGGGAATTAAGTTTGAAGCTAAAAGATCCGTATGGATTGTACCCGGGACAGAAGCATTAAGCCATTGCCCGTATTTTAAATATTCTATTGGGGGATTTTTTATATTCTCTTTCTTAATTATTGAAAATTTCCAATTATCATGCAAAAAGTATTTTTGTTGCAATTTAGTTTCCTATTACCGATTACTATATAGTTATTTTAAATATAACATCTTTTTATAAAAGGTACCCGAATTTATTTTTAATTCGCAGAAATATATTCCACCGGCAAGCTGTCTGCGGGTACCTGCCTGTTCCGCATTAAATGAGATTGAATGGGAACCGGCAATTTGAAATTGGTTTACAAGTGTTGTCACTTCATTCCCGAGAATATCGTAAATCCTTAATATTACATGACTGTTTTTTGTAAGCTGCCAGCTAATAATTGTTGAGGGATTAAAAGGATTGGGATAATTTTGCATAAGTATATCGCGATTAGGCACGTCAGCGCTTAGTGCATTTTTCACTAATGTTGCCAAACCTGCTAATTTTTCAATTTCCGAAACGGACAAAGCATAATTATAAATCCTTATATCATCAAGTACGCCCTTGAAATTATAGTTATTATCTGTAGGCAGCATTTGTCCGAAAGTCATAGGTATGTTTGTTTGGAGTATAGAACCGGACCAAGATGAAAATGAATCAAGGTTTCCATTAAGATAAAGTTCATAATCGGAACCATTATAAACCACGGTCACATTATACAGGCTGTCCTGAATTAGTTTTGTTTCCGAGTCAAGATCGATAATCCCGCCGTTTGCACTGCTGTTTGTATGAATTGTCCATCTTAGGTTATTATCCGTAATAATAGATATTTTTAGTCTGCCGGTATAACTTCCCTGAGATAATACATATTGTTCACGTGTAAAAAATTGGTTCACGATCATCCAATAATTTATAGTTATAGCATTTTGAAAATTTAAATTTGGACTAACGGGCACCTGTATATAAGCAGAAGAACCATCAAAGGAATAAGCGCTATTGGCATTGCCGAAGCGGTCATTTGTTAAAGTTGCATTAAAGACAGTTCCATTATTATTGTTTCCGCTTGCATCATTCGCATTACCATTGAATGGATAATATGCTTCAAGCCGACCTGTATCAACAATAGAAAAATCTCTTACCTCGAGGTCAATACTATCGCTAGCAAAGCCGCCCCGCCCGTCATTTACAATACATGACACATAATAATTTCCCGATGCATTAGGAGCCTTCCAGGCAATGCTTGGACCACTGCCGGTAAGTATCCCCGATAAAGCGCTCCAATTGTATTTCAATGTATCGTTATCTGCATCAGAAGCGTAGCATGCAATTATTGATGAAGCGCCGATATTTATTTTCCTTGGTATCGCAGTAAGTTTATTAATTACAGGCGGCTGGTTAATTGATTTTACAACAGAAATTGAATCCGATGCTTTAGCCTGCGCCCCGGAACTATCTTTGACGGTACATGATATAATAAATGTGCCTGTGATACTTGGAGCAATCCATGTAACTGTACTTCCGCTTCCTATTATATTCCCGTTAGACGCAGTCCATTGATATGAAAGCTGACTATTAGCAGGATCAATCGCTGTGCAATAAATCTTTACGGAATCTTTGAAAACAGCAGTACTTTTACTTGCTGAAAGGCATTTTATTCTTGGCGGATAGTTTGCATTAACCGAATGATAATCTACCACGACTCCATTAATTAAAAGCATGTCGTTATTATAAGTCTGTACTCCGCCGTTCGGAGTAATAACTGCAAGAACGGCTGAATTAGCAGGCACCGTAATGGAAATTACTCCTGAAGCACCATGGATTAAAAAGCTTTTTGATATAACATCGTAAATATCATACACTCCGCTTTCTAAGTCCACAATTACTAATTTATCTGAAGAATAAGGATTATAATAAAGATAAGTGGGATAAGCAGAGTCATGAAAGTAATCTGTTTTTAAAGCATCAAGTCTTAATATTCCCGGAACATTAGTTGTGTCTATAATAGCGCCAAGAATTCCGACATGAGAAGAACCGTATAATGCCAAGTTAGTAAGTCCCCAGCCTCCTTTTTCAGCATCTCCTGTCGCATACGGACTTACCGAGCTGTTATTAGGATTATACTGGTGCATTGATTCATGAGCAATATAGGAATTAGTATCATACTGGTCAGCCCATATTTTACTTGCCGGGTCCTGATTTGAAGCCGGTAAATATTCAGGATAAAAAAGTCTGCATGCATTTGCAGCATTAAGCGCCCATTTACCGATTGCTGTTGCGAACCGAGAATCATAACGAATCATCGGAACAAGATTGCCTATAAGTTCAAAAGTATTCATTGTAAAGGGATAATCACCGCCATATCCTATACTTGAATTTATTTCACCAATTAAGCCGTCCACATCATAACCACCCCAATTACTGCCGGACATTACTCCCCAACTTCTGATATTATCGTTATTAAAGCACCAGTTAAGCATTTTATTTATATCATAATTGGTACCAAGTTCAGCATTCATTTTTGCGGCAATATAGACCCCGCAGGGAAGCTGAAGTTCATAAGAAGGGTTGCTTGTAAGACTATTAAGATATTCCATTGAAAGTTCTGCCCCAACCCGGTATTTAGAATTGCCGGTTACTTTAAAAGCACTGTATAAAATCCAAGCAATAGCGCCTGCGGCTTCCGGCTCGTTATGTTCATGGAGAGTGGAAGGCGCCATTGCAGCATAATCCCACCCCTGGTAATTCATAGATGGAATCAGCCAGGGCGTTGTACTGCCTCCCATAGCGTATAAAGATTTTAACATTTGATCCGCAACGTTGTTAAAAATACTGTTAAAGCCGTTTATATTAGGAAAAAGAGAATATAATTGGTAAAAGAAGACATTCGGCATTGTTTCATACCACCAATCATCAGTCGTCTGACCATCAGCGCCGTTTTGAAAAACCAATAACCCGTC
>CAZUCY010000067.1:0-18736 GCA_964618785.1 uncultured Ignavibacteriaceae bacterium
ATAGCAATTTATTTTTCCAAGCGTGCGGGTAAAAATACCGAAGAATTTTTTCTTTCAGGAAGAAACTTACCATGGTATTTAGCCGGTTTATCTATGGTAGCAACCACTTTTGCAGCCGATACACCGCTGGCTGTTACCGAACTTGTAGCAAAAAATGGTATAGCAGGAAACTGGATTTGGTGGAATTTTGCCTTTGGCGGCTTGTTAACGGTTTTCTTTTTTGCAAAGCTCTGGCGCCGTGCTGGAATAATGACGGAAGTGGAGTTTGTGGAAATAAGATATTCTGGAAAACCGGCTCGATTTTTAAGAGGCTTCAGGGCTTTATATCTCGGCATATTTATGAATATTATTATAATGGGATGGATAAATGTTGCAATGGAATCCATACTTGTCGGTATGTTTGGAATACCTCAAGCTCAGGTAATGTTCTATGTATTTGGTTGTATGGCTTTAGTTGCTGTTTATTCGGCTATTTCAGGCTTGTGGGGAGTTGTAGTTACTGATTCATTTCAATTTATCTTAGCCATGGTCGGAACAATTTTATTAGCTGTAATAGTTGTCGGTTCTTCTTCTATAGGAGGCATTAGCGGGCTGCAGCATAAACTACCAAATTTTGTATTCAACTTTTTTCCTAACGTCTCTAATGTAAAATCCGCAGGTGGTGCATTTGCTCTTACTGTAGCCGCATTTTTAGCTTATATTGGAATTCAATGGTGGGCGTCGTGGTATCCCGGTGCAGAACCCGGCGGAGGAGGGTACGTTGCTCAGCGAATGATGTCTGCCAAAAATGAAAAACATTCTTTGTTTGCAACACTTTTCTTTCAAATAGCACATTACTGCATTAGACCATGGCCATGGATTTTAGTAGGATTAAGCACACTTGTATTATATCCTCATTTGGGTCCTGATGCAAAACGCATGGGTTATATTTATACGATGAGAGACTTTTTACCTGTTGGGTTAAAAGGACTGCTTGTTGCTGCTTTCTTTGCCGCATATATGAGCTCAACGGCAACCCAGCTCAATTGGGGGTGTTCGTATGTTCTTAATGATTTTTACAGGCGCTTTATGAAGCCCGGCAAAGACGAAAAACATTATATTAAAGTCTCGAGAGTATTGACGATTCTGCTTATGGTTGCTTCTGTAATAGCGTCCATTTTTATACAAAGCATCTCGGGCGCCTGGAGATTTATTTTGGAAACCGGCGCCGGAGTCGGCCTTGTTCTTATTTTAAGATGGTTTTGGTGGCGGATAAATGCATGGTCGGAAATTTCAGCTCTTATTGTACCGTTTATAATTTTGCCTTTTATTAGGCTTTATAATATAGAATTTCCTATTTCACTGTACTATTTGGTTGCAGGTTCAACAATTACATGGTTAATAGTTACATTTTTAACCAAACCCACTGATGAGAAAGTGCTCATCTCTTTTTATAAAAAAATTCACCCGGGTGGAATTTTATGGAAAAAAATTTCCGAGCAATTGCCCGGCGTTAAAAGTGATACGGGATTCTTTAGAATGTTTATGAATTGGTTTTTCGGAGTTGTGCTGGTTTATTCTTTTCTGTTTGGAATCGGTAAATTAATTTTCGGCGATTATATATCAGCTTTATGCTACCTATGTGCCGGTTTAGTTTCTGTAGGAATTATTTATAAGAATTTATCTGATATAGCCTGGAAATAATTAAAGAATTTAAATGTTATTTTTTAAAATATTATGATTGAAAGAAAAAATATGGAAGTGAATAAAAATACGGAATTATCTAATGTGGAAAAAATATATTTACAACGTTCAGGCAAAGAATTACTTTATTCTCCAACTGAAAAGATAGGGATTATACAGGTTAAAAATTTTCCTGAATTAGGACGCTTGGCAGCCTTAAGATTTATCGAATGGGTGCTGTCAAATCCCGGAGGCGTTGTATCCTTACCGACAGGCAAAACACCGGAGCATTTTATTAAATGGGTGGCTTACTACCTGAAGAATTGGGATAAAAAAGATGTAAGCGAATTTCTAATTAATGTCGGAATAGATTCTTCCTTAAAACCGGATATGCAAAATCTTCATTTTGTACAAATAGATGAATTTTATCCGATAGATTCGTTTCAGCATAATAGTTTTTACTATTATATCCGGAAGTATTACTTTGATAATTTTGAATTAAATCCATCGAAAGCGCTGCAGATAAATGTAAATGAAATTCCAACTGCTGAAAAACTTTCTCTTAATCAAATATTTCCTGATAAGAGTGTGGACCTGTCTCTTCGCTATAGGTATGCTAAAACAAGGCAGGAACGGCTGCAAAAACGAACGATAGAATTGGTAGATGAATTCTGTACAAATTATGAACGAAAAATACGAGAGCTTGGCGGAATAGGATTCTTCCTGGGCGGTATTGGACCTGACGGACATATTGGTTTTAATATACAGGGCAGCGATCATTTTTCTACTACGCGTTTAATGGAAACAAACTACGAAACTCAGGCGGCAGCCTCTTCCGATTTGGGCGGAATAGAAATTGCAAGGAAAAGACTTGTAATTACTATCGGGCTTGATACAATTACTTATAACAAAGATGCAACTGCAATAATAATAGCCTCCGGTGAAGCAAAAGCGAATATCGTAAGAGATTCAATAGAAAGTATTCAAAGCAACAAATATCCTGCTTCAGTTCTTCAAAAGTTGCCAAGAGCTCATTTTTATCTCACAGACGGCGCTGCATTAAGATTGGAAGAAAGAAGATTGGAGGACATAAAGAATGAAGAACCGCTTTCTGAATTTTCAATTGAGCGTGCTATTATAAATCTTGCCGTCGAAAAACAAAAAGAAATTATGAAAATGAGTGAGGCAGATTATAAAAGCGACGAATTTGGTAAATACATTCTAAAAAAATCAGGTCTTGACGTTTATGGGATTAACAAGAAAATTCACGATTCGGCATTAGTAAGATTTTACCGCGGAATTGCTGGCGTAGAAAATCAAAGAATTTTGCATACAGGCCCGCATCATGATGATATTATGCTCGGTTACTTGCCTTATATTGTCCACCTTGTCCGCAATGCAACAAACCAGCATCATTTCTCGGTTTTAACAAGCGGGTTCACTGCCGTTACAAATTCATATATGCTGGAAGTAATGGAAAATCTTAGGAACCATTTATTAAATGAAGACTTTAAAGCCAGGTTGAACACAAAATATTTTGAACCTTCATTTGAGGAAGGAAAGAACAGGGATGTTAACTTATATCTTGATGGGATTGCTTCTAAGAGTTTTACTACAAAGCGTGAAGCTCAAGCCAGGCGCACGCTCAGAAATTTAATAGAAATATATGCCAATAATGAACTAGTTTATTTGAATGAGAAAATAAACGATCTTATTGTTTACTTTCAAACTCTATACCCGGGTAAAAAAGATAATCCCGAAGTCCAAAAGCTCAAAGGAATGTTAAGAGAATGGGAGGAAGAAATCCTTTGGGGGCATTTAGGGTTCAACAGCGACGGAGTTTCACATTTAAGACTTGGCTTTTATCAGGGAGAAATTTTTACCGAAAATCCGGAAATTAACCGGGATGTTTTGCCTGTTCTAAATCTCCTCAAAAAATTTAAACCTACTATAATTACGGTTGCCCTGGATCCTGAAGGAAGCGGCCCGGATACTCACTATAAAGTTCTACAAACCATTTCGGAGGCGCTTCGCCTTTATGAAAAAGAAACAGATATTTCAAAATTACGTATTTGGGGATATAGGAATGTCTGGTACCGTTTTCATCCCGCTGAGGCAAATATTTATGTGCCGGTTAGCTTAAATAGTTTTGCATTGCTTGATAGTATGTTTATGAATAGTTATGGCTCACAGAAAAATGCTAGCTTTCCAAGCTGGGAACTTGATGGCCCGTTCTCAGCTCTTGCACAGAAAATTTTAGCTGACCAATACAATACTGTAAGGCTCTGTCTCGGAAGAGACTTTTTCATTAAACATGAAATTCCCCGCGTAAGGGCAGCTCACGGTATGCTTTATCTGAAAGAACTTACGCTGGATGAATTTTATACAAAGTCGATTGAATTGAAAAAGCTTACGGAAAATTAAAGAGTATTATTATGAAAAAATTCTTACAAATATTCTTTATTACATCAATTGCGCTTTTTGTATTCAATAAGTTAGCTGTACCACAGCAAAAAATTGTCGGATATTATACAAGTTGGTCAAATCTTCCGGCAGTAAATCAAATGGAATTTAAAAATCTTACGCATGTTATCCAGGCTTTTGCATATCCGGATACAAATGGTTCAATAAGCCTACCAAGCGGAATTCCTAATCCCGGTTTAATAACGGCGGTGCATAATGCAAAAGAAAAAATACTAATTTCTTTCCAAAATGATAGTACTAACGGATTTAGTGCTATTGCAACAGATTCAAGTTTAAGAGCAGTTTTTATTTCAAATCTAATTCAATTTCTTTCAACTTATCATTATGACGGTATTGATATTGACTGGGAATACCCCACTTCCAGGCAAGGCGGACAATTAACCGAATTAGTAAAGGAACTGCGTCAAAAATTTAATTTGACGGACTCTACATGGCTAATAACTATGGCTGTACCTCCAACTGCAGCTAATGCGCAGGGCTATCAATATAGCAGCATGCTGCCATATATCGATTGGTTTTCGATCATGGGTTATAATTTTAATGGTTCATGGTCGGCTCTAACGGGGCATAATGCGCCGTTATATTCTTCGCCAAGACATAACGAAGGAGATGATTCCAGTTCTGTGCAATACATGAATATTACCAGGCAAATTCCGTCATCTAAACTTCTTTTGGGTGTACCTTTTTACGGAGTTGAATTTAATTCCAAAGGTTTGTATCAGTCATTTTCAGATACTGTCACTGATCCAACTTACGCTGATATTGTAGATTTGGTTAGTGCAAGACACTGGAATTATATTTGGGATTCTGTTTCGGAAGTTCCTTATTACACGAGTAAGGACTCAACTAAGTTCATTTCTTTTGATGATACTGTATCTATAAGGCTTAAAACGGAATTTAGTATTTCTCATAAGCTTGGCGGAATAATGATATGGGCGCTTGATCAGGATTTCGTAAACAATAGACAGCCTTTGCTGGAAACAATAGCACAGACTATTCGAAGTAATACAACAGCATTAGCATACGGCGGACAAACAAACCGATCGGTTATTTCCGGTTTTTATTTATACAATAATTACCCTAATCCTTTTAATCCGTCAACAACAATTAGTTGGCAACTGGCGGCAGGCAGTTTTGTGACTCTTAAGGTTTATGATATTCTCGGAAACGAAGTTGCAACTTTAGTAAGAGAATTTCAAACAGAGGGGGTACATTCTATTTCATTCGAACCACAACAAGTTACAAACCACAGACAGCTTTCAAGCGGCGTATATTTTTATCGATTGCAAGCCGGCAGCTTCATTTCAACAAAGAAATTGATGTATTTAAAATAAGTGCCAGGTTTTAAGCTTAATTGAGTGAAGCGGGGTTGTTACTGCCCCGCCAACTCATAAAATGACAGTAATCTAAGCTGCTTGATATTCCTTAATAAACTTTTCCTTGAAGCAATACGACCGATGACCTGGGACAATAATTTTAAGAATCTCATTATTATCATCTCAAGACCCGATCTCTCCTGTACAAAATACCCCAAAATTATCTTTTCACCCAAACATCATGGGATTTGTTCAGAACCTGGTGGAAAACAGTGACAGGTTGCCACCTGTTACTACAGCTATTTACAATAAGCTTAAAAAATGATATTATTATTACGTTATAATTAAATATTCCAAAACTGCATCGTTCCCAATATTTTCATTAATATTCTTCTATAATGCTGATCTTCTAAAATATTTCATTTCATCGTCCATATAACTTCTATGAGGCATATATGAAAGAAGAAACAAGAACAAAGAAAGACCTGATTAAAGAACTTAAATCACTGCAAAAAAAAGTCAATAACCTTACAAAAGCCAGCCTGAAACTAAGCAATAGTCGAGCTGAAGAAATACTCCAATTGAATCGAAAACTACGGACAATCAGCAATTGCAGCCAGGCTCTGGTACGAGCAGGTGACGAACAGGTTCTACTCAACGAAATCAGCCACATCATATGCGACAATGCAGGTTACCGAATGGTGTGGGCAGGATATGCCGAACATGATGAAGCTAAAACCGTGCGCCCTGTAGCTTGGGCCGGATTCGATAGCGGGTATATCCTAAACTCAGAATTTACGTGGGCAGACGACTCCGAACAAGGACTCGGTCTCATAGGAAAAGCTGTCCGGAGCGGTGAAATAAGCTATGTCCAGGATTTTACAGTCGACTCACAAGTGGTGCCCTGGCGCCAAAGCATCTTGCAGTATGGATATCGATCCAGTATCGTACTGCCTCTTAAGGACGAAAGTGCAAAAGTATTCGGCATTCTACAGGTTTATTCCTCTGAGCCTAACGCTTTGACGCCGGACGAAATTCAGTTTTTAGAAAAACTGGCAAATGATTTAGCTTTCGGTATTACAGCCCTTCGTAATCGGTTGGAACGCAGGCGGATGGAATCAGATGTTCGGGAGTCTGAGGAAAGATTTCGAATGTTGTTCGAGAATGTGTTTGACGGCATTAGCATTTTCAGCGAGGATCCTGATCCCTTTAAGAGAAAACTCATCGATTGTAATGAAAGGTATGCTCTCATGGCAGGCAGAAGCCGTGAGGAACTGCTCCGGCTTGGAAGTACGGAAGGGCTCTATAAAATAATACTTGAGGACACTGCAAGTATCAATCGTTTGGAATCCTTAGAAAAAGAAACAGCATATCAGGGCTATTTCTCATGGATTCGACCGGATGGGAAAGAGAATATTATTGAGTACGTAGGTAAGCCTATCATATGGAAGGGTATGGTATATTCGATTGGCATTGATCGCGATATCACTGAACGAAAGCTTGCCGAAGAAAAATTAGAAAAATATTCGCAGGAATTAAAAGAACTGAATGCAGGCAAAGATAAGCTGTTTTCTATTATAGCCCATGATTTAAGAAGCCCATTCAACCCTCTTCTCGGTTTTTCCCAAATTTTGGTAAATGACTTTGAATCTTTAACTCCGGAGGAAATAAAAGATTATAATAATGAAATTTATAATTCACTGAAAAATGAATATACACTGCTTGAAAACTTACTGAATTGGTCAAGATTGGAAACCGGACAGATGAAGCTTAACCCAGAAAAAATAAATCTTTATGATAATACAGAAAACGTAATAAATCTTCTTTCAGGGAATGCAAAATTAAAAGATATAGTTCTTATTAATGAAACTGATAAAGATATATTTGTTTCAGCTGATTCTAATATGCTTCATTCCGTATTGCAAAACTTAATTTCAAATTCAATAAAGTTTACTAATAAAGACGGCTTAATTAAAATTTATTCAAAAAAGGGTGCTAGTGGTTTTATTCAGATAACCGTTTCAGATAACGGAGTGGGAATGACAAATGATCAAATAAAAAATTTATTTGGTTTGGCTGCAGCATCTACTAAAGGTACAAACGATGAAATAGGTACCGGATTAGGTCTCATGATTTGCAAAGAAATGATAGAAAGACAGGGCGGAACAATCTCTGTTAAAAGTGAAGTGGGGAAAGGGACAGCTATTTCATTTACGCTTCCGAAAGTTGAACAATAAAATTATTTTTGAAAATTGACTTGTCTGCAAGCAGGCAGGGGGTATTCAAATTTTTATTTAGGTGACGAACTCTCTGTAGTAGCTCTATGGACAACCACTCTATACCCTTCCCTTGCCGGGAAAGGGGAAGCAAAGGATGAGTCTGCCAAAATGGCTATTCATTAAGTTATTGTTCAATCTATTCTATCGGTATAATGAAAATAAGCTTTTATCTTGGAAAGATATATCCCAGGGGGAAACACAAGTTAAAGAATTGTTTATTCTAATAAAAATAATATATTATATCGGCAATTAAATTTTCTTTTATAATAAAGCGAATAAAAATAATCTTATGCGGTTAATGAAAGCTATTCAGGTAAGTTCACCCGGCGCCGGTTTTGAATTAATTCAAAAAGAAATTCCCGAACCGGTGAATAATGAGGTTTTAATAAAAGTTGAAGCATGCGGGATATGCCATGGAGATGCAATAGCAAAGGAAGGGCATTATCCCGGGATCAAATATCCAATTATTCCGGGTCATGAAGTGATAGGTATAATTGATAAAACAGGACCGGTAGTTACAAACTTGAAATCGGGTCAAAGAGTTGGCGTCGGGTGGCATGGCGGGCATTGTAATCAATGCAGTGCATGTCGTAAAGGTGAATTCGGAGCATGCGAAAATTCCCTAACTACCGGCATTCACCTTGACGGCGGTTATGCCGAATATATGATTGCGCGCCCGGAAGCAATAGTAAATATTCCTTATGAACTCACCTCCGTGGTTGCAGCGCCTTTACTGTGCGCAGGGCGGACAACATTCGGAGCATTAAAGCTAAGCGGCGCGCAAGGCGGAGACTTAGTTGCTATACATGGTTTGGGAGGTTTGGGGCATCTGGCTGTGCAGTATGCAGTTAAATTAGGATTTAAAACAGTTGTATTATCACGCGGCAAAGAAAAGGAAGAGCTCGCTTACAAGCTTGGTGCTCATGTTTATATAGATACCGATACCGGAGAAGCGGCAAAGCAATTAATGAAATTAGGCGGTGCACGGGTAATTCTTTGTACAGCTCCAAACAGCAAAGCTATCTCGGATCTAATCCCGGGACTTGGCCGTAATGGGCAGGCAATTATTGTAACAGGCGCCAGGGAAATGATGCAAATACCTCCGATGCTATTACTTGGAGGGCAGCGTTCCATCCGCGGTTTTGTTAGCGGAAATATTGAAGATACCATCAGTTTCAGCGTACTTACTAAGGTTATTCCAATGATAGAGGTATTTCCATTGGAACAGGCGGCATTGGCTTATGAAAAAATGATTACGGCTAAAGTACATTTCAGATCGGTGCTAAAGACAGGTAAATAAATAAATTTAAAATTTTATTTTAAGATCAGGATATCATTATGAAGGATTTATTAAAACTTATGCAGAAAAGGCAGTCCACCAGGTTGCCGTTCGATACTAAACATCCTATAACAAAGGACGATTTATTACAGATATTAGAAGCAGGGCGCTGGGCGCCAACTGCGCACAATATGCAGAACTTTGAATTAATTGTGGTTGATGACGAAGAGATTTTGGAGTCAATTGAAAATATAAAACGACCGGTTTCAGAAACATTTGTCAGGGAAAATTATCAGCAATTATCATTTTCAGAGGAAGAGTTACTTAAGAAAAAATCCGGAGTTTTGGCTGCTATGTTCCCGCCGTCTTGGAGGAATCCTGATTTCAGGTTAGATGTAAGTGATGAGAAAGCAGATTTATCAATGCAAAGACCAATCTTGGGCTGTCCCGTAATGCTGATTATTGTTTATGATCCCGCTCGAAGAGCCCCTGCTTCGGAAGGTGATTTCCTTGGTATTTTAAGCTTAGGATGTGTAATGGAAAATATGTGGCTGATGGCAAACTCCCTCGGGATTAGCTTTCATATAGTAAGTTCCATCAGTTCAGGCACCGTAGGGAAAGAAGTAAAAAACATACTTCATATTCCTGGTAATTTAGAGATTGCTTTTTCCTGCCGTTTAGGTTATCCCATTTCCTCTCCGTCAGAATACCTAAGAGTACGCCGTGATATAATTGATTTCACTAGTCATAATAAATTCGGCAGTAAGGGATTGGAATAATTTAATAGATGGCTTTGATTAGCCCAGTGACGGGACATGCATATAATTGCCGTATCTGTTGTATAACTATAAATTTCTCAAATAGATGCTTTTGAAAATCCGAAAATTCAGAAGTAATAAAAGTAAATTCATTTTTCTACCGGGTTTAAAGATGATGAACTGACTATTTAACGTGCAGGATTTATATAAATGGGAACAACTAATAATATTCTTAAATCACGGTTAAGCTATGTAAAAAGCTGCCCAAGACTTAAGTCACGGGCTGCTATGAAGAAACCTCACATCCGTTAATAGTTTCACCTGCTCGCCTTTAGTGGAACGGTTTATAGTAGAATAGAACAATATGCGATCAACTATAGCAATTTACTTAATAATCCCTCTCACAAATTCAACCAACTCTTTACTGCCTTTTTCTACTTTTATGTTTGAAGGGATATCCGCAGCAGTCCATTCAACCTTAAAAACTGATTTGTCCCCGGGTCTGATTGAGTTATATTCTCCCTGTATTTCAATTTCAATAAAATCTTCTTCTTCAGCGCTTATGTAAAAACTTATTTCAGCTTCTCCGGGGGCAAACATTGCCGGTTTAATGTCTTTAAATTTCTTTATGAATAACTTGCCGTCAATTGCATAAGCCACCCATCCTTCGGAGCCGTCTGCAATATTGAGTAGTTTATTCTTTTGCCCTTCTTTTTCAACTTTATACCAAACAACTCCATTGATAGTTTCGGTAAGCGCCTGGTCAAAGGATTTTTTACCTGTAAAAGTTTCTCCGATCGGGAAAAAGAGTAAACCGCCTTTATGTGTCCTTGTAACTTCCCACGGGGCGACTTTTTTAACTTCCTTTGTAATATTGACGATTGAATAGGTTATATCAAGCCGGTTTTTTTTACCTGCAGAAAATTCTTTTATAAATTGAAAGCCGGTCGCAGCGTCTTTCCCGCTTGTAACTTTAATTAATTTCCCATTGTTTTCAGCTTGATAAGGTTCACTATCCAATACAAGAGGAGGAGGCCAATTCCAATTTGACTGCGGACTAGGCCAAAATGTTGAACCGTAACTAACCGGGTATATACTTTTCGCCGTAAGAAATTCATAATTACCTAACTTAAAAGAAGTTATTCTTCCGCCTTCTTTGGGGTCAATGGTCATATTTTTATTCCCTGAATTTATAATATAAGAACCGTTCTCTGAAATTATGATTGATTTGTTTTGCGCCTGAATAACAGCGTTAACGTGTATAAAATAAAAGAGGCAAAACATTAAAAATAATAGTAAGTGATTTTTCATATCATTTAATACTTTCTTATTTGCTTTTCAATGATAAATTTCTGCTTTAGAAAAAATAATATTAAAAAGGTCGATAAGAAAATAAGAAGAAAAATTATAATTCAATACTATGATAAAAAATATTATTTCTTCATATAACGATATTGCTTATGAGATTAATTCCTTAATTTTTAACTTATGTTGTGCAATATTTTATAATTGAATAACTGCGGCTCGGTGATATGATACTAATATGATGAAAAATAAAATAATTACAGATATGATTATAGAAATGCCGAAAGCAGAAATTCATCTGCATTTGGAGGGCGCATTCACTTTTGATTTCTTATTCAGGCTTATTCGGAAATACGGAGGCGATCCTGAGATTAATAATATTGCAGATCTTAGAAAAAAGTTCGTTTTCAAAAACTTTTCACATTTTATCCGGACCTGGCTTTGGAAAAATAAATTTTACCGTATGCCGGAAGATTTTGAAGAATCTGCATATCAGACGATAAAAAATCTGTCTCTGCAAAATGTCATTTATGCCGAAATATTCTTTTCACCGTGGGACTTCATAACAAGCGGGTTGAAAATTGAAGAGATTACGGAAGCTATAATTTCAGGGATTAGACGGGCTGAAACAGAGTATTTAACAAGATGTATTTTGATTGCCGATTTAGTTAGGAATTACGGCGCTGAAACATCGATGGAGAGACTAAATCAAATAACTCCTTATCTTAATAATGGAATTACCGGTATAGGGCTTGGAGGAAGTGAAAAAGAATTTCCGCCAGTTCTATTCAAAGATGTTTTTTCAGAAGCAAAGAGAAGAGGATTCAGAATTACAGTTCATGCCGGTGAAGCCGCCGGTGCGGAATCTGTTTGGTCTGCTATTCTAGATTTGCGTGCCGAAAGAATCGGACATGGAGTGAGGGCTGTCGAAGATCCAAAATTGATAGACTACTTACTGGGAAAGCAGATACCGTTAGAAGTATGTATCACGAGTAACCTTCAAACAAAGTTATTTAGTAATTTACAGGAACATCCCTTCGATTATATGTACAAAAAAGGATTGAATGTTACTGTAAACTCAGATGATCCCTCTATGTTCGGCGCAAATATTACCGATGAGCTAATAATGCTGCATGAAAAATTAGCATATCCTATGAAAGATCTTATGGCGCTGACAAAAAAAACAATTGAAGCAAGTTTTCTTGAAAGTGCCGAAAAGAAAATTTACGCAGAAAGAATTGATAACTATTTAAAAAATATTTAAAACATTTCTAATAATTAAAAATTAAATAAAAATATTTTGGAGATGAATTGATATATGATGGTTACCGGAATGCAGGCTGCCCAATGTACAAAATGTCGTACTATAT
Source organism: uncultured Ignavibacteriaceae bacterium (assembly GCA_964618785.1). Taxonomy (GTDB): domain Bacteria; phylum Bacteroidota; class Ignavibacteria; order Ignavibacteriales; family Ignavibacteriaceae; genus FEN-1297. The sequence goes on from CAZUCY010000067.1 coordinate 12,454, forward strand.
GTAATGTTGGAAAAATGCAATAAAAGCTTTAAGTTTTATAAAATAGTAAGACAATGTAGATAAAGTAAACAATAGTTAACTCGACTATTTTCACCCTCATATATAATAGTATTTTAGCTTATTTCTTTATTAAATAAGATTAAAACCTGACATGTTCAGCCTGACAACATCCATTAAATATTTTCATTTTTTTGTTTATTTATCCCATTGATTTTAGATTTTTATTTAATGTATTTTTATGAGCGAATTTATTATAATTTCTCAAATTGATAGTGAAGTCTCAAATTAAAATTGCAGAATTTAGAAGATTTCTGTATTACGTATGAAAATCAAATGGTACAATATTTGTTTATCCTTTTAATAAAAGCCCTGGTGATAACGTGAAACAATTAAATTTAAATTCATTCAGCTCTAAAGATGCGGATATTGAGATAAATCAGTACAAAATTCTTTCAGGATTAAAAGAATATAAATCTGAATTTAATCGAAACCGATTGTACCCATATTTAGCAGAATTGGTGTACCTTTCTTCTCAACTGGAAGAAATTCTTGAAAGGAAAGGACCTTTAAGTATACCATTGCCTAAAGGAATAAAAAATGGAGCTAATGATAAAAATATTTTTGTAGAAGTAGTTGATAAACCTATCGAATACAAAGGATATTACTTTGATTTAATAGAATGGGCACTTCCCAAAATAAAAGAAGTTATCGAAGAAGCCTATATATTTTTTAATTTTGTTGAAGAAAGCATGATAATTCATGAGGTGGGGACGCCGCCTTTATATAAAAACCACGGCTTTTTGTTCGTTTCAGATAATTCTCATACTGTACTTCAAATTCACAGGTTTGATTATTCCGTTTATTCTTCTACTGCAAAACCTTTTAGCTCTTTGAAGACAAGTTTTGTAGAAATTGCAGATGCACTTAATTTTGATGGGGAGGAGGAGATTGTTAAAGTCAATTTGGTTCAAAGGTATAAAGAGAAACCCAATATTGCCACTTATATATGTCAAAGTGATTTTGATTTCCCGTTCGATCAAACAATATTTCCTATAGCTAAGAGAAAATTATTAAGCTATTTAGCTAAATGAAAAGACTATACCCTTTCATAGTCTTTTCATTTATTGAACTTTAACCGACTATAGAAATATAATCCGCTAAAATATGTCCGGTTTCATCAAGTAGCGGATCATCTTTTTGTTCTTCATCTGCCGGTGGGGTTTCACCCTTTTGAAGGAGTTTTAGCCCTGAGTTCTTTCTCCTCTCATTTTCGCTTTCAAATCGTTTTTGTTCTTCCTCGTTATGTTCTTTTTTGCGGATTGCTTCATTTAAAGAGATGATCTTTTTATTATGTTCTTCCTTGTAATCATTAACTTCATCCATATATTCTTTCCATAACGGATCATATTTCTTAATCCGTTCTTCATGTTTTATAATTAAATCGGGAACATATTGCTTAACATTTCCAAAAGGAGTATAATTTGTGGATTTTATTTGATCCCAAGGTAATGAACTCGGTTCTGAACTCTCTCCAATTTCAGTAAAATCAAAAACAGGCGGGAATTTAATATCCGGTATAACTCCGAGATGTTGAGTGCTTTCTCCGTTTATACGGTAAAATTTGGCAATTGTCAATTTTACCTGCCCAAGTTTATCGGAAGAGTTGGACATTAAACGGTTTAAATCTATTAAGTTTTGTACAGTCCCTTTGCCATAAGTTTCTTCGCCGATAATTAATCCTCGCCCATAATCCTGTATTGCCGCTGAAAATATTTCGGATGCGGATGCGCTCAGCCGGTTTTCAAGTATAGCAAGGGGTCCGCTAAATTGAATATCGGAATCCGGATCGTTTTCAACTTTTATACTTCCGTTTGAGTTTTTAATTTGCACTACAGGACCGCTCTTAATAAATAAACCTGTTAATTTAATTGCTTCTTCCAAAGAACCGCCGCCGTTGTTGCGCAGGTCTATTATTACTCCCTGTACATGTTCATTAATTAATTCCTTGAGCAATTTTTGGACGTCTGTAGTCGTGCTCTTATAATCTTTATCGCCGCGTTGTTCTGCATCAAAGTCGCTGTAAAATGCCGGAATAGTAATAACACCCAGTTTATATATTTTGTTATTATTATTAATATCTAAAATTTTACTTTTAGCAGACTGTTCTTCAAGCGTAATTTTATCACGTACTAAAGTAATTTCTTTCGGTCTGGCGTTTACACCTTCGTTGGCTGAAATTATTTGCAATCTGACTATGCTTCCCTTAGGACCTCTAATTAGCTGTACGACATCTGTGACTCTCCAGCCGATAATATCTACAAAATCACCTTCTTTACCCTGGGCAACCCCTACAATTTTATCATCAGCATGCAGCAGTTTACTTTTGAATGCTGGTCCGCCTGGTACTATTTCTACAATTTTAGTATACTCATCTTCAGTACTTAATTGTGCGCCGATTCCTTCAAGTGATCTGCTCATATCAATCTTGAAATTATCGGAAGTAATGGGAGACATATAATCTGTATGTGGGTCCAATGATTCCGTAAATGAATTTTCAAAAAGCTGGAATACATCTTCATTTGAATATTGTAATAAGGATTTACGTAAATTTTCATATCTCTTTTTAAGAATGCTTTTAACGTCATCCCATTTTTTACCGGCAAGTATCAAGTTCAAAGCGTCATTTTTAGTTTTCTTATACCATATATCATTTAATTCTGTAGAATCTTTTGCCCAAACACCTTGTCGCCGGTCTATCTGAAGTTCATCGTTTTCATTGAAATCAAAACCCTTATCCAATATCCTTTCAGCATAATCGATTCTTTCATTCATTCTGTTCTTAAATACATTAAACATCATAAACGGAGGATTCAAATCGCCATTTTTAATATCATTATCCAGTTGGTATTTGAATTTACTAAAATCTGTTATATCGGAGGCATAAAAATAACTTTTATTATCATCGAGAGATTTTAAATACCTGTCGAAAATTACTCCTGAAAGTGAATCGTTAAGCTGGAATTTACGGTAATGATATCTTTGAAGTATTGTCGCAATCAATTCATCCTCATTTGACATATATTTCAAAGGATGTATTGTTTTAGAAGTATCAGCTGGATCTAGATAAGTATTCTTAAAATGAAGTGTGCGTGCTAAAAAAATATTAGCAGCTATAATCAAAAGGATTAGCACGAAGATTTTCTTCATAAGGTCTTTCGTTTTTTGTTTCATCTATATTTTTTTATAGTTAAAAAATTATTTATTGTATAACATAAAATAGAATAATTTATTTTCACAACTTGGACATATTTATACAAAATTATGAATACAATAATCTAAAAATTAATTATTCTGTAATATCCTAAATTATTAGATAGAATAAAAATCAATTTTGTTCCCTAAGCGTTGAAATAAATTTGAATTAATGGATTTAAGCTTTGAACAGTTATATGAATTTAGATATTAATGGTTAATGAGACTCACTTTTAAAGTGAGTCTCATACAAAGTGCTAATTTAATTTTGAAGCAATTTCTAATACTTTAGATGCATGCCCTTCTATATCTTTAACATTTATAATTTCTGCTATTTTACCCTTTTTATTAACAATAAAAGTAATACGGTTATCAAATCCTTTTTCATTCAAAACACCATAATCTTTTGATACTTTTTGAGCTGCATCTGACAGAAGGGGAAAGTTTAAATTATAATCCTTTACAAATTTCATAATATCTTCTTTTTGATCTATGCTGATTCCTAAAACTTGAACTTTATTTCTTTTGAATTGGCTCCAATCATCCCTTATACCGCATGCTTCTTTAGTGCACCCGGACGTTCCGGCTTTAGGATAAAAATAAACTACCACAGGCATTTTCCCCTTATATGAAGAAAGTTTGTAAGAATGTCCAAAAGCATCATGTAAAGTAAAATTAGGAGCAGTCATCCCAACTTTTAACCCTTGTTGTTCTTCCATCTTATCGCTTTGTGCAGATGTAAATGAAATAAATAATAAGAAAGAGAATAAGAATAAAGGAAATAATAAGTTTTTCATACCAGCCTTGTATTAATATATAATTCATTTTTATGTGAGACTTACTTCTAAAGTGAGTCTCACGTTTTAATCGATCTCAACACTTCTTGAGAAAATATAATCAACATTTTTAAGTGTTTTCTTACTGTCAAATATCTCACTGAGCTCTTCTTCCGTCAAATATTTTTTTACTTCGGCAGATTTAGATAGCTCCGAATGCAAATCTTTTGATTGATCAGCCCATACATCCATTGAAGATGTCTGAACTATTTTATATGCGTCTTCTCTTGATATGCCTTTATTAACAAGCTTTAAGAGTACCGCTTGTGAATAAACCAATCCACGTGTCAATTTTAAATTCTTCAGCATATTTTCAGGGTAAATAAACAAATTTCTAATTAATTTTATAGTGAGATCAAGCATATAATCCAAACCGATGCAGCTATCGGGGACTATAATTCTTTCTACGGAAGAATGGGATATATCTCTTTCGTGCCATAGTGCAACATCTTCAAGTGCTGCGACTGCATTACCTCTAAGCACCCGGGATAATCCTGTAATCCTTTCGCTCGTAATAGGATTTCTTTTGTGCGGCATTGAGGACGATCCTTTCTGACCCTTTGAAAAATATTCTTCGGCTTCCAGAACTTCTGTCCTTTGAAGATGCCTGATTTCTACTGCAATTTTTTCAAGCGCAGTGCCAATAACAGCAAGAGTAGTCATAAATTCTGCGTGGCGATCACGCTGAATAATTTGCGTTGAAACTGGAGCAGGTGTCAATCCCATTTTTGCGCATACATATTCTTCAACTTTTGGAGATAAATGTTCAAACGTACCTACAGCTCCGGATATTTGACCTACACTAATGGTTTTAATTGCATTGTGAAGTCTCATAATGTTTCTTTTTGTTTCTTCATACCAAAGGGCAAATTTCAAACCCATTGTAGTAGGTTCCGCATGTATTCCATGTGAGCGTCCAATGCATAATGTGTTTTTATGTTCAAGCGCTCTTTGCTTTAATGCACTTTTCAGATTTAATAATCTTTTAAGCAAAAGCTCCCCGGCAGATTTCATTTGGTAGCAGAGAGTCGTATCCAGAATATCGGAAGAAGTCATTCCGTAATGTATATGCCTCGCTTCCGGACCAACATATTCTGCAACATTTGTTAAAAATGCGATTACATCATGCTTGGTTGTTTCTTCTATCTCAAGAATGCGTTTTATATTAAATGTAGCTTTTTGTTTAATTACTTCGACATCGGCTTTGGGAATTTCTCCAAATTCGCTTCTTGCCTCGCAAGCAAGTATTTCAATTTTAAGCCAGGTATTGAATTTAAACTCATCCTCCCAGATTTTCCCCATTTCAGGCAGCGTGTATCTTTCTATCATTCAATTTTCTCCAATTTCATTTGTTTTGTTATTTCCTTATTAGTCCTTAATATTTTTAAAGTAACTATTTCACCTTTGGTAAATTGCTGAAATGCACCTAAAAGAGTCTGCTGATTGTCAATTAAATACTTGTCCAACTGAAGAATAATATCTCCGTCTTGAATCCCTGATCGGGCTGCCGGAGAATTTGGGATTACCTGGTTTACTATTACACCTCTCGTATTTTTAAGCTTATAATAATTGGCTATCCCCTCATCAATATCCTGTATGTTTAATCCAATATCATAGTTTCGGTCAACTTTCCCATTCCTTTTTAATTGTGTTATAATCTTTTTTATTTTATTTACCGGAATAGCAAAGCCAAGCCCAATATTGCCGGCACCCCCGTTTGTATAAATCAGAGTGTTCATCCCGATAATTTCCCCGATACTGTTTGCAAGCGGACCGCCGCTGTTTCCGCCGTTTATTGCTGCATCGGTTTGAATCATATCTAAGTAATACCTGTTATCCAACGGCTCAAGATTCATACCTGTCGAGCTTATTACTCCTACTGTCACGGTTGGTTTATCATTCAGCGTAAATAATCCGAATGGATTTCCAAAAGCAATTACCCACTCCCCGATCATATTATCATCAGAGTTGCCAAATTTAACGAATTGAAAATCTGAACCGTCAATTTTCAATAAACAAATATCGGTAGCAGGATCGGTTCCGATTAATTTTGCTTTATATTCTTTACTATTTGTCAGTGTTACTGTAATTTCACTTGCGTTTCCTGCAACGTGATCGTTTGTAATTATATAGCCGTCGGGTGAAATAATGAAACCGGAACCCAGCTCTTTTACTTTTTCCTGCTGTCCAAAGAA
>CAZUCY010000068.1:0-15963 GCA_964618785.1 uncultured Ignavibacteriaceae bacterium
GCGGCTGCCACATTGCTTCGCCTATAGTCATTATAAATAAGAATGCAAACAAAGTGTAAATATTTGGTCCCAGAGTAAGCAGGAAAGTCGGAGAAGCCATAACCAGCGTTCCGGCAATCATCATTTTGTATGGATTTCTTTTAATAGTTAATGCGGCTATCATTGGGGTAAGAATAAAAATCATAATCGGGTTTAGATTTACAAAGAACTCAAAGTTATCGCTCACAACACCCGTAAACGCCCGGCTGCAATATTGCGGAAGTGTAAGCCAGTTATGAGCGAATAAAGTCTGCACGGGAATTAAGACAAAAATGAAATAAAGGAACCGCATATCTTTTAACGGGAAATTTTTCATATAATATTTTATCTTTTCTTTCAGGGGCATCTCTTCTTCGCTTTCTTTATTCTCTTCACTACCTTCTTCAACATCTTTGCGGTTTACTGCTTCCTTAATAGCTTTTTTAGTAATTAACAGAGTAACTGCCAAAATCCCGGCAACAGTTAATGCGGCATATACCCAAAACACACCGAGTATTCCGAAGCTTTTTCTAACCGGGGGAGAAATAATTCCAGGAAGGAATCCGCCAAGATTCATTATAGCATAAAGCATTGCGTAACCCATTGCTGAGTTTTTTGCAGTCATAAGCTGCTTAACACCCGCATAAGCTGCGGGCTGGTAAATTCCGTAGCCGAGAACTATCCACAGTATGCCTATCATTGCGTAATTATGGACTCCCGTCCAAAGGCCTTTAACAGAAGTCAAGTCCGGGCCCATTGCCAGGAATATTCTGCCGATGAGCATTAGCGATAATGAGATTATAAATGCCTTGCGAACCCCTATCAGGTCAACTGCAGCGCCGAGAAATAACATGCTTAAAGTAATGCCCGCCGTTAATATACCTACCATCTGATCGGCATTAATATCATTTAAGCCGGCATAATTATTAAAATAAATTGCTAATAAAGAAAGTACGCCGAAATATGTTAAGCCTTCAAGCAGGTAAGAAATATTTATTCCCCACATTGCCATGGATGATTTAAATAAATCCTTAAAAGGTTGCGTTACTTCCTGAATTGTTTGTTGAAAGATATTCGTCTTTTGGACGTTTTCCGTTGATTGAGTTTCGCTCATAAAATTCCTTTATTATTTTTACCGTAAACATAAATGAAACAGGAATTAATTAAAACTGTAAATATTATCAAGTTGTAAAGTTGATGATTATTAGGCTACAAATTATAAAGTCTGTAGGTTTGTAAATAAATGTTAATATATTTTTGCGTTGCATTGTCTCAATGTTAGATTGTTGTATCGGATGTTTCAACTTGGCGAAATTACTTTACGTAATTGTAGAGACCGGACATACCCCGTCTTTACCAGCTAGTAATAGTACTAATGCTGAATTGTAGTATTGTCAGATAAAAATAGCTTAAATTCATCTCAATATTTAAAGATAAATTTTTATTCTGATTTTCCAAAAAGGTTAAAGATGAATAATATTAAATGGATTATCTTTGATTTAGGCGGAATAGTTGTACCTGAAATTGGCTATCAGATAAATCATAAAATTGCAAATGTACTAAATGTTCCTGATGAGAAGTTAAAAGAAATTGTGGGCAAATTTCAACGGCAGGTTACAACCGGGTCAATGACATTACTTGAAATGTACTCTATAATCACGAAGAAATTATCAGTTCAAATTTCCTCAAATTATCTTTTACAAGAACATCTTAATGAATATATAAGGCTTGGAATAATCCATAATGCTGATTCTGTTCATTTAATTGAAACTTTGAAGAAAGGATATAAGATTGCTTGCCTTACAAACGTAGAGATTGAGATTGCAGATATTTGCAGTGAAACCGGATTATATGATTACTTTGACAGGATATTTCTATCAACCGAACTAAAAATGCAGAAACCGGATTTAGAAATATACTCTAAAGTACTGGAAGAATTAAAATGCCAGCCAAATGAAATAATTTTTATCGACGATAAAATTGAAAATGTATTAGCGGCAAACAAGTTAAGGATGTATGGTTTGCACTTTTCGAATTTAAATCAACTGAAATCAGATATAGCAAAAGTTTGTAATGTTTTTCAGGAATAAGAAAAGGGAGATACCGCACTATAAATATTATCAAGTTGCAGGTTAATATTTATTTGTTTCATTACTTGTTTGAAGCCCGTCCAATCATTTTACATAATATTTTACATAATATTTCAAGTTTAATATTTTGAATAATCTTTTTTATACTTAAATTATATCAATTATCATTTCTTGCTTTTTAAGTTTGGGAAGGAAAAATACTTTTAAACGTATAATAAAAAGTTTATTGGGATATAGATAGCGGTGTGCAAATCTTGCGACTAAAAATTCTTCTTGGTTTTAGGTATCTTTCAAGAAGGAAAATCAAATAGGTAAAAAGTTGAATACAAAACACTTGCTAATAAATGGCGATTCTAGGTGTATGAGCGAGCTAAGGGATGAGTCGGTTCATTTAGTCATTACTTCGCCACCATATTGGCAATTAAAAGATTACGGAACCGATGATCAAATTGGCTTTAATGATAGTTATGAGAGCTATATAAATAATCTTAATCTTGTGTGGAAAGAATCCTTTCGTGTCCTTCATAAAGGATGCCGGTTATGTATCAATATCGGCGACCAATATGCGCGTTCCGTTTATTATGGGCGATATAAAGTAATTCCTATACGAACTGAAATAATAAAATTTTGCGAAACGATTGGCCTGGATTATATGGGAGCAATTATTTGGCAAAAGGTTACGACAACTAATACTACCGGTGGTGCAACAATAATGGGATCTTTTCCTTATCCACGCAATGGTATTCTAAAATTGGATTATGAATTTATCCTTGTATTAAAAAAAACAGGGACTCCACCAATAGTATCCGAAGGGAATAAAGCGCTTTCCAAGTTAACCACTGAAGAATGGAATACTTATTTTCAAGGGCATTGGAATTTTGGCGGCGCAAAACAAGATAGCCATATCGCAATGTTTCCGGAAGAGCTTCCAAAGCGACTTATAAAAATGTTTTCGTTCGTTGGCGACACAATTCTTGACCCATTTCTTGGAAGCGGAACAACTTCCTTAGCAGCTAAGAATTTAAATAGAAATTCTGTCGGCTATGAAATAAACTCTGAATTTATACCTGTCATCAAGAGAAAATTGTCTGTTAACGATAATAAAATGTTTGAAGAACACTTGTATAAATTTACAGAACAAAGGGATTTTAAAATAGATTTTAAAAGAGAAATTGATAAACAACCATATATATTTAAAGACCCGATCAAGCTTGATAAAAAAATTGATCCAAAGAAACTTCAATTCGGTTCTAAGCTTGATAAAAATGGTAGTAAGCGAGAAGAATATTATACCATTAAAGAAATAATTAGTCCTGAATTATTAAAGTTAAACAACGATTTGGTTGTAAGGCTAATAGGAGTTAAAGAAAATGTTGAGGTAAATGGCAAAGCAAAAGAGTTTTTAATTGCTAAGATAAAGGGGCAAAGAGTGTTTTTAAAATTTGATGAGCAAAAGTATGATGAAAATAGCCGACTGCTTTGTTATTTATATTTACAGAATAAAACTTTTATAAATGCTCATCTTATTAAAAACGGACTTGTCAATATTGACTTAACAAAAGAATATAAATATAAATCAAAGTTTATTGCACTGACAAAAGGAAATAATAATGCCATTACCAACTTATCGACAAATAATTAAATTTCTTAATATAGAAAGCGATAATCCTATCATTGCAAGAGAAATTGCAGAACATTTTGATGCCTCAGTTGGCGCTGGCGAAGTTCCTATACGGGATGTTATTCGTCAAGCTATTGAAGAAGGAGGGTTGATCGGAAGCAACAATCATGGATTCTTTTTAATTAATACACAAGAAGAATATAATAACTATTTAGAATCACTGTGCAGCAGACAAAGAGGGATATTAAACTGTATAAAGAATTTACAGAATAATTGGAGAAACAGATGATATGGCTAAAGAGTGGATTTTAAATAGTGTAATGAATCGTTTTCAACTTAACTTTAAACGTAATGTTGGTCCAACCTCTGAATCAATTAGAATATGTGCACCCAAAACTAAAGAACAATGGGAAGAATATTATTTCAAAAATGTCAAAACTAAAGAGCAATTAATTGAACTTGGGAAAAGGCTATATATAAAAATTACAGAGGTTGTCCAGGCTGAACTTGATAATATTACTGAACAAGATTGCATTGAGTATATGATTAATTTAGTTATCAGTCGTACTTTTGATGGTTATATGACAGAAATAGAAACAATCTATGGGCAACTTGAAAAGATTTTAGAAATTAAAATTGAACCTGCGCCCGATGAATGGGATAGACTTTTTAATGTTGATTTTTATATCCAAATAAATGAAAAATATATCGGGCTTCAGATTAAACCTGTAAATGAAGGGATACAACTTCCAGAGATTTTCAAAGAAAGAGCCATTCAAGAAGAAACCCACCTCAAATTTACTGAAGTATTTGGCGGAAAAGTTTTTTATGTCTTTTCAACAAAAATAAATGGTAAAAAAGAAATCTTTAACAAAAATATTATTGACGAAATTGAAAAAGAAGTTGAAAGATTGAAAAAGAAATAAGATATAAAATCTTTAATAAATAAAAGCTGATAGAAAATAAAGCTTATTATAAATCATTTGCAATTGTTTTCAAAGTTACATTGTTATCTGAAAAATACCATGAGACCTCAATCTTTGAGTTTTTGAATCTTCAAATCTCCAATGCTCCCTCCAAATCCTCAATCAAATCTTCATAATGTTCCAGACCGATTGAAAGGCGCAAGAGTGATTGCGGAGTTTTTGTATCAGGACCTTCAACGGATGCGCGGTGCTCTATTAAACTTTCCGGGCCGCCGAGACTGGTAGCTCTTGTGAATAATTTGACTTTGGCGGCTACCTTCATTGCATCTTCCTTACCACCCTTGACTTCAAAAGAGATCATACCGCCGTATAGCTTCATCTGCACAGAAGCTAACGAATGTCCGGAATGCTTTGCCAGTCCCGGGTAATAAACTGCTGCTACAGCCGGATGGGATTTGAGAAATTCAGCAATATGCATGGCACTGTTAGACTGGCAGCGTATCCGCAACGGAAGGGTTTGTATACCGCGCAATGTAAGCCAACATTCAAACGGCGATGGCACTGCCCCTCCTGATTTTTGTATCTCCCTAACTTTCAAGAAAAAGCTGCTGCTTTCTTTGGTAATTATAGCGCCGCCGAGAATATCGCTATGCCCGCCGATGTATTTTGTTGTTGCGTGCATCACCAGGTCAACTCCAAAATCAAACGGCGACTGAAGTATTGGAGTTGCCCATGTGTTATCGCAAACTACTATTGCCCCTGCAATATGGGCTGCTTCGGAAACTTTCTGCAGATCAATAATTTTCAGCAGCGGATTGGAAGGCGTTTCAACCCAGATTAATTTCGTTTCCATCCTTATTTCAGCTTTCAAGTTTTTTATATTCACCATATCAACAAAGCTTGAACTTATCCCCCATGGTTCAAAAAGCTTTATCAGGTGGCGGGTGCCGTGGTAAAGATCATCGCATGCAATTATATGGTCTCCCGGCGATAGAGATTGCAGCACGCTCATAGTTGCGGCGGAGCCTGCGGAAAATGCCGCAGCTTCGAAGCCCCCTTCCAGTTCTGTAAGGCACTGTTCCAATGATTCGCGGTTAGGGTTGCCGCTGCGTGAATAGTTAAATCCATTTGGATAACTCCCGTCTGGTTCACGCTCAAATGTGGTGGTTAAATGAATGGGCGGTGTTACCGCCCCGGTGGCCGGATCAGCATTTCTTCCGGTATGAACTGCAATAGTTTCTATTCGCATTGTTTACTTTCAAAATAAATTTTAAAAATATAAGATAAAAAATAACATTTCGATTAATTAAATGCGGCAGTAGTTATGTAAGATTAAATTTTTAGCAATATAAATAAGGTATTTGAAATCATTGATACTGTTAAAATACATCTGCTTTCGCAAGTAACACACGACTGAAGTTGTAGGTTACTTTAGAATTTTAATAAACTCTTCTTCTATCTCTTTGCCTTTGTCTTTTGCGTACCAGAGATGCAGTTTCTCAAATAATTCCGGTTTTACTATCCCTTCACTCTTCCATTTATTTATTAATGTTTGGAGCGCTTTTGGGCGCGGTCCCCATGTAAATAACTCATTTCCTTCCAAATCAAATGCGACTAATATCGGGATGCTCCTTGTTCCGTGGGTTAGATATAAATCCATAATGTCGGGATTTGAATCTCTTAATAATATTTTCAAATCGACGTTAGGATTTAAATCAGCCATTTTTGCAATATGCGGAAGTATTTGTGCTGAATCCCCGCACCAGCCTTCTGTTATCACCATCCATAGCTGCTTATCATTAATATTTTCAATTAACGATTTTAATTCTTCAGAAATAACATAAGTTCTTTCAATTCGACTGCTTCTTTGAAGGTTAAGTTTCTTATACTCAAGTAATTCTTTTTCATCATTGCTTATTATGCCGGGGTCGGAGGCGACATCATTTATAACGCTCTGAATATATTCGCGGTAGTTCATGCCTTTGTGTGGTCTCTTATCTGCAAAAAACCGGTGTATCATATTTTAATCCTTAATATTCAATAATTTGTTCTCAAATATACTAAGCAAATTTCATCTGCATTCGATTAGAAGCACAAATTTGAAAAAAGATTCAAATCTCTGAATTCATCTTTAATTCCTTACGAAAGGTCTTGTAATCAGGACAAATCCTTTCCACCAGCAGCCAAAACTTTTTCGAATGGTTCATTTCCTTTGTATGACACAATTCATGAACAATTACATAGTTTATAATTTCTTTTTTATACTGCACCAAGTTACAATTAAAGGACAGGTTTCCCCTTGCAGAACAACTTCCCCATCTTGTTTTTTGATTCCTAACCGAGACATTATTCACTTTAAAATCATATTTACCTGCAAGTTCATAAGCGCATTCCGGCAAATATCTTTTTGCAAAATTCCGGAGCCAGATATTATACAGCTTACTTAAATCAATTTTGCTTCCTCCAGGACTTACTATTCTTAATTCATTCTTTTCAAATGAAAATTTATGCTGCCGGGTAAATAGTTCATACACTTGTATAATTTTTATTTCCCTGCCAAAAAGTAAATATTTTCCTTTATCTTCCTCATTAGGGCGCAGATGTTTAATAATCCAATCAGTTTTTTGCTTTATGAATCTCTCTGCATCGGACAGCTCATAACCCCGGGGTAAAATAAGTTCAAGATTGCTTCCGCGGCTTATCTGCAGCCGCATATACTTAGCTTTACTGCTGTATCGTAATTTGTAGGAGATGCTTTGCTGATTTATTGATACGGAGCGGGTAACTACATGGCTGGAAGGTTTCAAAATTATTTTACTTTTTTATAAGTAGTTGTCTCTTTGCCGTCCTGAAGAATAACGCCTATAGTTTTAAGTTCATCTCTTATCTTATCCGAAAGAGCAAAATTCTTTTCTTTCTTTGCATCCGTACGCAATTTTATAAAAATTTCAACCAAATCATTTTCCAGGGGAAAATCATTTTGCTTTAATACGCCGGAAAAGTCCAATATGCCTAAAACTCCTTCAGCGGTTTTTTGAAGAAAATCCTTCACATCAAAATAAAACTTAGTATTTATATTTTCATTCCCGGAAATTGTCCTGTTTACCTCGCGGATAAAATCAAATATAACTCCGCACGCCTGAGGTGAATTGAAATCGTCATCCATTGCCGTATCAAAATTATTCCCGAACTTTTCAAAATCAAATTCTGGAATATTACCCTCATTAATGTTTAACTTAATCTCTTCCTCAATTTTATCGGCAAGATTCTTTAACTTCTTCAAGCCTTTTTCTGCGGATGCTAAAAGATCATCGCTAAAGTTAAGCGGGCCTGCATAATGAGTCTGCGCAAATGACAGTCTTATTGCTTCGGCAGAGTATGTTTTCAGAATTTCCCTTGCAGTTAAAAAGTTACCGAGTGACTTAGACATTTTTTCATTATCAATATTCAGGAACCCGAAATGCATCCAGTAGTTTACAAATTTTTTACCGTTGGCAGCTTCGCTCTGCGCAATTTCATTTTCATGATGAGGAAAAATTAAATCACTGCCACCCGCATGAATATCAAATGTTTCACCAAGGAGCTTACAGCTCATTGCAGAGCACTCAATATGCCAGCCGGGGCGGCCATTTCCCCAGGGGCTTTCCCAGAAAGGCTCTCCTTCTTTAGCTTTCTTCCATAGAGCAAAATCAAGAGGGTTCCTTTTTTCCTCATTTACTTCAACTCTTGCACCTGATTCAAGTTCTTCAACTTTTTTCCCGCTGAGCTTACCATAGTCTTTAAATTTTAAAACATTATAAAACACATTGCCGTTAATGTTATAGGCAAATTCTTTTTCTTCGAGTTTTTTTATTATATTGATTATATCGCTTATATGAGCCGTAGCTCTTGGGTTTAAATCTGCTTTCTTAATCTTTAGTTTCCGTATATCTTCAAAAAAAGCCTTTGCATATATTTCGGCAACAACACCTGCATCCGTTCCTTCTTTAATGGATTTATTAATTATTTTATCATCTATATCGGTCAGATTCATTACAAACCTTACGGTGTAACCCTTATATTGAAAATACCTGCGAATAATATCCGACATGATAAATGAGCGCGCATTACCGATATGGAAATAATCATATACGGTTGGACCACACATATATATCTTAACAATTGAAGGATCAATAGGTATAAATTCTTCTTTTCGCTTTGTTAAAGTGTTATAAATTTGCATAGGGTCAATTATTTTTTTTACAAATATACCAAGATTGGAATTAACAATTTCTAATATGGGATGTAAAATTTAAACACATACTATAAATCCCTTTTCTTTGTTATTCATTCCTCAGTTTTTTTAGAAGCTCTTTAAAATCATCAGGAAGTTCAGTATCAAAACGGATACGCTCTTGTGTATGCGGGTGAATAAATCCAAGTGTTTTTGCATGTAGAGCCTGACGAGGCATTATATCCAACAAATTTTGAATACGGCTTTTCATTTTCGGCAGATTCGTTCCATAAGCAATATTCCTTCCGCCGTAAGTCGGGTCGCCGAATATTGGATGGCCTATTCCCGACAAATGAACTCTTATTTGATGTGTTCTTCCTGTTTTTAAATTTAATTTCAACAGAGAAGCAAATTCAAATTCCTCAATCACATCATAATATGTTAGAGCTGTTTTACCTTCATCTTTTACCATAGTGAATTTTTTCCTGTCGGTTTTGCTTCTTGCAATATTAAAATCTATCTTTCCTTTAGGCTCTTTAAATTTCCCCCATGCAACCGCCCAATATTCCCGTTCTATTGAATGCTTAGAAAATTGCCCGGCAAGTTTAGCATGTGTCCAATCATCCTTTGCAACAACAAGCAAACCACTTGTATCTTTATCTATCCTGTGGACAATTCCGGGCCTTGATGGTTCATTCAGGTTACTAAGTTTTTGGGAATGAAACAATAAAGCGTTTACCAAGGTACCCGTATAATTTGCATACGCAGGATGTGCAACCATTCCGGCAGGTTTATTTACAATAAGCAAGTAATCGTCCTCAAAGACAATTTCAAGCGGAATCTCCTCAGGTTCAGCTTCTTCAGGGCGCGGTGAAATGTGAATTATCACCTCAATTATATCGCCTGGCAGCACTTTGTAACTTGGCTTTTCCGACACAGCATTTACGGTTATATAGCCTGCCTCAATAAATTTTTGAACTTTAGACCGGGTAGCATTTTCAAGCTGATTGGTTATAAAGACATCAAGGCGTTCTTTCTTTTTTCCTTCCGGAGTCACTATCCGGTATTTTTTTTCGGTTATCAGCTTACTCATAACATAAATTTCCTAAATTGGAAAAATCAAATCTCTCCGCAAGCAAGCAGAGTTAAAGGATAGTTCTCCTGGTGGAAAAAAAGTGAAATGATAGTAGAATTATTTTATATTTAAGAGGCACCTTGTGAATTTGCCTCTGCTGCCGGCATCTTATCTTTTTTATTTTCAACTTTTTCGCTCCGGTAAAAAAATATTAAAATCAGCACACCGATTGTCACAGCCGAATCTGCAATATTAAAAATAGGCCATCGGTCAAAGCTTCTTCCCAAAAGGTTAAACTTGAAAAAATCGATATCTATAAAATCCACAACTCTTCCGAAAAATAACGGGGCATATTGATAAAAAATACCATAGAACATTCTATCTATTAAATTGCCTATAGCACCGCCAAGAATAAATGCTATTGCAAGCCGAAGAACAAAACTTTTATTTCTTATGAAGTAGAAATAAATCAATAGTCCAACACTGGCAAACAAAGAAAACAGCGAGACCCATATCTTCATATCAAGCCCCGGGTCAAAGCCAAAAGCCATTCCGGGATTCTCAATAAACGTAAGTCTGAAAAAATTTCCTATTAAGGTTATTCTTTCACCCTCAAACATTCCTGCATGATATATATTTAGGAAAGGGATGGAAAAACCTTTTACTGCGGCTTTTGATAGCTGATCGGCAATTACTACAGCAAGGGAAATATATAAGATTTTTAAGTTATTTTTTTTCATCTACAAGAAGATTTTCGACTTCAATACTTTCTTCAATTTCAGCGGTTTTTTCCCTGTCAAGAGATAGAAGGAACAGAATAACCCCGAATGTTACGGCCATATCTGCAACATTAAATACATAATTTCCGAAAATCTTATTGAAAATGAAAAGATTGAAAAATTTAAGGTTAAAAAAATCTACAACTTTACCATGGAAAATTCCACCATAGCCGAAAATTAGACCGTAAAAAAATCTATCTATAAGATTTCCTAATGCGCCGCCGAGAATTATTGCGAGCGATAATCTAAGATTAAAAGAGCTATTCCGGTTTTTATAGAGGTAGTAACACATTAAAATGCTTGCAATAAGTGTAAACAAACAAATCAAGAGCTTAAAGTTTTCGCCTGGATATATTCCAAAAGCAATACCGGGGTTTTCAGCAAATGAAATATTAAATAAACCATCGACCACCGTTATTCTTTGCCCGGTATACATGCCGTGAAAATTTATTTTAAGAAACGGTACTGAAATCCCTTTGACAATAAACTTGGATATCTGGTCTAAAAGAATAACTAGAAATGAAACGAATAAAATCCTCAAGATTAGCCTTAATTATTTAAATATTTTTTTAACAATACACGTATTGTAGCATAGTTCAAACACGATAACATCGTTCTGCAGTTCAGAATAGTCATTTGGGGGGAAACATTTTACTACCAATATGTTACCCCTACAAGGTGAAAACAATATAAAACACATAATGCATATTTAACGACATTAAAAAATATAACGCTTTAAGCCAAGGCTAACTCGTATTATATTATAAAAAGTTCACGTTTTTATTATTTTCACTCAGTATACTACTCCGTCATAATTCAACTTCATTTTATAATTAACGTTTTTCCTGTCTTTGCTTTATAGGCAGGCAAAGCTGGCTATGCGGAACTGCTTCAAGTCTGGCTTTAGGAACCAATGGGCACGTATCGCAAAGATGCTGGGGTTCATCAATACACTCAAGGCAGATTCCGTATGTCCCTGAATCAATTCTTTTAAGTGCATCCTCAAGATACCCGAGAAATTTATTTTCCCTTTGCGCATACAAAAATGTTTTTTCTCTTTCCATAGCATCTGTCCCTTGTTCCGCCATGTGCAGAGAATATGGGGAATTTTCATTAATATATTCGCCAGTAGTCGGGTCAAGCATTTGTTCTTTTAAGTTCTGAAGCTGTTCAATAATTTCATCACGCTTTGCTAAAATTATCTGCCTAAAATGCTCCAAATCCTTTTGACTATATCCTTTAACTTTTGTAATTGATTTTACTCGTTCTTCTACAGCCGGCTGAACTTCTTTTGAACCAACCGGAACTTTATCTTTAATTATCTTCTTCCTTGACATTGATATCTTTAATCCTATCTTTTTTTCTGGAATTTCCTGTTTTTTTAATGACTTAGTATGAGCAATTTTTTTTGTTTCTGTAGTTTTTGAAGTAACTTTTTTAACAGTAGGTTTCAATTTAGCCTTTTTTATCAGTACAGGAGCTTTCATTTTGTTTACGCCCTTAGATTTAACAGTCTTTTTATCAATTTTTTTTACTACAGTTTTTTTAGCGGCAGATTTTTTTGCCATAATTTGATCTCCTTTTTAGGATTTCACTTTTTCAATTTGGACGGAGCAATCACATTCTCCGATTTTCCAATTTTGGTTAAAACCGCCGGACAACCTTTCTTCAAATTCAAGCTGTTCGGCAAGTGTCTCATTTGAAATATATTTACTAAAAGTTTTTACTGCTTCAACAAGTTTACTGCTGCCATTAAAATTTATTTTAATTCTGTCTATCACATCGAATCCTGCATCCTTCCTCATATTCTGAATGCGATTAACAAATTCTCTTGCCAATCCTTCTGCAATAAGAGTTTCGTCAAGCTCCACATCGAGAGCAACTGTAACTCCTTCTTCCATTTCAACCAGCCATCCTGAAATTTCGGAACTGATTACTTCAACATCATCCTTTGTTATATGGAGTTCTTCACAGCCAACTTTAATTTTTATACTTTCACCTAATTCAATTGCTGCGATTTCAATGTTACTTAAAGCTTTAATCGCATTTGAAACTGCATTTACATTTTTACCAAACTTTGGTCCTATCGATTTAAAATTAGCTTTTGCAGATTTATTTACAATTCTCGAATCATCATTAAGAACTACAAGCTCTTTTATATTAACTTCTTCGAGAATTACATCCTTCATTTTATTAAGAGCTTCTATTTTTTCTTTTTCCACGACAACCATAATTTTCTTTAACGGCTGTCTTACCTTTAAATTATTTTTTGCCCGCATCGAACGTGTAAGATATACAACTTTCTGGGCAATTTCCATTTTTTGTTCAAGTTCTTTCTCAAAATAAACCGGATTTGGAAATTCACTCAAATGAACCGATTCAAATATTTCCTTCTTCGTGATAGAATTCAAATTCTGATATAATTCTTCAGAGATGAAAGGTGCAAAAGGTGAAGTAAGCTTAGATATAGTTATAAGACATTCATATAAAGTCTGATAAGCCGAAAGCTTATTATCATTCATTTCGGATTTCCAGAATCTTCTTCTGCATCTGCGTACATACCAGTTTGAAAGATGAGCTATTGTAAAATCAGAAACAGCACGAGCTGCTTTTGTCACGTCGTACTCATTCATCATCTTTTCATAATCGGTTATAAGAGAATTTAACTTTGAAATAACCCATCTGTCAATCTCAGGCCGTTGTTTATAATCGACAAGATCCTCGCTAAACTTAAATTCATCAATATTGGCATAAAGAGCAAAGAATGAATAAGTATTAAGTAATGTTCCAAAAAACTTTCTTTGAACCTCTATCAGACCTTCTTCATCAAATAATGTCGGTCTCCACGGCGGACTGTTAGTTACAAGATACCACCTTGTTGCGTCTGCGCCGTATTTATTGAAAAGCATAAAGGGATCGACTGTATTACCCTTCGACTTGGACATCTTTAGTCCTTTTTTGTCAAGGATAAGTTCGTTTACAATAATATTTTTAAATGCAATACTATCAAACAGCATTGTTGCAATTGCATGAAGCGTATAAAACCATCCCCGTGTCTGGTCTATACCCTCGCATATAAAGTCTGCCGGAAATGAATGTTTCTCAAACCATTCTTTATTTTCAAATGGATAATGATATTGAGCAAAAGGCATTGAACCGGAATCAAACCAAACATCAATTAATTCAGGGGTACGTTTGTAAACTTTACCGTTTTGTTCAAAAAAGATACTATCGACAAAAGGCTTATGCAGATCTATATCCTTAATATTTTTAACATATATGCGCTTTCCGTTTTCCTCAATAAACCCCTCTTTTAGTTCTTCAATACTGCCAACCGCAAACATATCTCCATCATCGCTTACCCAAATAGGAAGCGGAGTAGCCCAGAATCTGTCGCGTGAAAGAGCCCAATCTTTATTTTCCTCCAGCCAGTTGCCGAATCTTCCGGATCCAACTTCAGGGGGCTGCCATGTGATTGTTTTATTTAATTCAACCATTCTGCCGGCAATTGAAGTAGTACGGATAAACCAGGATTCTCGCGCATAATATATTACGGGCACATTTTCATGTCTCCAGCTGAAAGGATAAGAGTGTGTAATGGTTTCTTTCCTGTAAAGCTTGCCTTCTTCTTTCATCTTTATGATGATTCCTTTATCGGCATCTTTAACAAACTGTCCTGCAAAATCAGTTACATCAGAAGTAAATAAACCGCCGCGTGTAACCGGCTGAAACATAGGAAGATTATATTTTTTCGAAAGCTCATAATCATCAGCACCAAATGCGGGCGCTATATGAACTATTCCCGAACCATCTTCCGTGCTTACAAAATCACCAGGAGCAACAAAGAAAGCTTTTTTACCCTTATATGCCGGGTTATCTTCAAGCTTTATATAATTGAAAAACTGTTCGTAGCCGATTCCTTCTAATTCCTTGCCTTTGAACTCTTCTATAATTTCAAATTCACCGTCTATAACGGACAATCTATCTTTTGCAAGTATAATTATCTTATCGTTGTTTTTAATCTTAACATAATGAATATCACTACCTACAGCCAGCGCAACATTGGATATTAGTGTCCACGGAGTAGTAGTCCAAACAAGAAAATACTCATCTTTGTTTTTTAATTTGAACAAGACATAAACTGAAGGGTCTTTAGTCTCACGGTAGCCTAGCGCCAGTTCATGAGAAGAAAGAACTGTCTCCGATTTTGGATCCTGCGGAACAATTTTATAATCTTTATAAATTAATCCTTTATTAAAAAGTGTTTTTAACGCCCACCAAACGGATTCAATATAATTATTAGTAAGAGTAATATATGCCGAATCAAGATCAATCCAGTAACCCATACGGGTGGTCATCTTTTCCCAGAGGTCCAGATATTTAAATACAGACTCACGGCAGGCTTTATTATACTTTTCTATACCATAATCTAAAACTTCACTTTTATGCTTAATACCGAGCTTCTTCTCAACTTCAATTTCCACGGGTAAGCCGTGGGTATCCCATCCTGCTTTTCTTTCAACGCGGAACCCTTTTAGAGTCTTATAACGGCACACAAGGTCTTTTAATGTTCTTGCCATTACATGATGAATGCCAGGTTTGCCGTTTGCTGTAGGAGGCCCTTCATAAAAGACGAACAATTTATTATCATCTCTCGAAGAAACACTTTTCTCGAAAATTTTATTCTTTTTCCAGAAATTTAGAATCTTTTCTTCTATCACAGGGTAATTTATTTTATCTAAATTTTGTTTAAACATTTAAAACTAATTCTTAAAACTATAATTGTTTTTATTTTTAATTTAAAACCTAATTATAGTTGAAATATATGATTCCACTTTGTTCTTAATTATAATTTAAACCATTAAAACGGTTGTAAAGTTTTTGCTTTCTAAAGCAGACCAGCACTAAAAGCCGACGGCTGTTTTAAACAAAAGGCATTTTGTACCTGTTTTAACAGTTTCTCTATTTACTAATTATTAATTTTTATAACGTATTTAACCATTTATATAAATCATTCGTACGCCTACCGGACCGGCAGGAATATACTTTCTAATCAATATCTTCGTATTTTTTTATCAGTTCTTTTTCTGCCTGAATAAATTCTTTAAGTTCTTTTTCTATCCTTTCTTTTCTAAGAATAGTATTTTTTGCTTCAAGTTCAGCGTCATTTAAAATCTTTTTTGCACTTACTTTTGCTTCTTTAAGCTCCAGTTCGGCTTCTTTCTTAGCATCTTTAACAAG
>CAZUCY010000068.1:16063-18720 GCA_964618785.1 uncultured Ignavibacteriaceae bacterium
TTACTTTTGCTTCTTTAAGCTCCAGTTCGGCTTCTTTCTTAGCATCTTTAACAAGGTCTTCGTAATAACTTAATTTTTCTTTCATAATAAGGAAATCTCTCTGTTTAGTCAGGATTTCGACAACAGACATACCGAAAAACGCCATAGCCCCAAGAGTAATGTCCCGAAGACTGTAAAGAATTAAATTTTCAGACAATAATTCATTTGCAGCAAAATAATCGCGAAAGAATGAAATCATTAATACACTTATTATAGCAACTGCAATAATTGTAGAAAAAACAACCTTGCCGCCGGAACGCCATCCTAATGTTTTATCAATAAACCAGCCGCAGGCAAAACACATTACGGAAAGAACAAACCAAACTGCAAAACTGTCTTCACCAAACTTGAATAAGCTGGTATTTAAAAAATTCGATGCAAACATTAATATACCAAGCAGCACCGGTGTCAAATAATAATGGATTTTCTTTTGTTCCATTTATAGCCTTTTAATAACTTCTTTCATTATCAAGGTCATCCTCGGCTCGGTTTCCATAGCAGTAGCAATAATTTGTTGAACATTTGCAGGTTTCAAAGCATCAGGGAAACATTCATCAGTTATAATGCTTAAACCCAGTACCTTAATACCCATATGGTTAGCCACAATATTTTCGGGTATAGTAGACATTCCAACAACATCTGCCCCTGTGGCTCTTAAAAACCTGTACTCCGCTTTTGTTTCCAGATTAGGCCCGGGAACGGCAACATAAACTCCCTTTTGTACTTTAATTTTATTTTCAAGCGACACATTTTCTGCAAGATCGATTAGCGCCTGGCTGTAGGGTTCACTCATATCGGGGAAACGCGGACCCAGCTTTTCATCATTTTTCCCGATTAAAGGGTTATCGCCAAGAAGATTTATATGATCAACCATCAGCATAATATCGCCCTTTTTATAAAGAGGATTCATCCCGCCGCATGCGTTTGATACAAGTAAAGTTTTAACACCAAGAAATTTCATAACTCTAACCGGGTAGGTAATTTGCTGCATCGTGTAGCCTTCATAATAATGAAAGCGTCCCTGCATTGCAACAACTTTTTTATTACCGATATTTCCAAAGATTAATTTACCATGGTGGGACTCAACTGTAGAAAGAGGGAAGTTTGGTAATTCTGCATAATCTATATCGAATTCTACATCTATCTCTTTTACTAATCCCCCGAGACCGGTACCGAGAATAATTCCTACTGGATAATCATCCTTTGTTTTTTTCCAAATAACCTGAAGTGTTTCGTTAATTTTAGTAATTAGATCACTCATATGCCTATAACAGTTTATTTACTATTTCCTCTACATTAATGTCTATTTTTTTTGCTTGTTCAATCTGCCCTGTTTCAGAAAGTTCTTCACCGGCAGTTTCAACTTTCATTTCCAGCAGGTGCGCCTGGGAATTAATTATCGCCTTAAGATTAGCAATTATTAAATTTTTTTCTTCTCTTAAATTTATAACAGCATTTCGTATCTCGTTTGCATTTTCTCTTGCTTTTTCCAGTATCTGCGAGACTTTGATTTCCGCTTCTTTAATCATCAAGCTGCACTGTTTTTTAGTTGACTCAATCGATTTGCTGGATGATTCCTGGGCTTTCAACAGGGTATCCTGAAGATTTTTTTCAATTCTCCTAAACTCAGTAAGTTTTACTGTAGATTCTTCAAGCTCTTTTTTCAAAGAATCGTTTTCTTTTTGCAAAGTTTCAAACTCACCGGCAAGTTTATTAAGGAAGGTTTGTACCTCATCCTTGTCATACCCGCGAAAAGTTTTGTTGAATTCTTGTTTTTTAATGCTTAGTGGGGAAACCTTCATACGATCTCCTTCCAACTTTTTGAATAATCTCTTTCACCAAATATTCCAGAACCAATTCGTAACATTGTAGCGCCTTCTTCAATGGCAATTTCAAAATCGGATGTCATTCCCATAGAAAGTTCTTTAATATTTAAATTATCTGTGTTTAAACGTTCTTTCAATTTACGTAAATGACTAAAACTTTTCTTTATCAAATTTATATCATCAGTTAACGGAGCTATAGTCATTAGCCCGATTAAATGTACATTATTAAATTCTTTACAATAGTCAGCCAAGTCTTTAATTTCGCTATATTCACTAAGCCCGGTTTTAGAATCTTCAAATGAAGTTTTAATTTCCAAAAGAACCTTCTGGATTTTATTTAAAGAAGCCGCCCGCTTATTTATTTCAACAGCAAGCATAAGAGAATCGACTGAATGAATGTAATCTGCTGAATTGATAACAAAGCGAACTTTGTTTCTCTGAAGGCTTCCAATAAAATGCCAGGTAATTTTATTCCCCAGTTGTGAATATTTAGAATCTAATTCCTGAGCCCTATTCTCACCAAAGTCAACATTACCTTGGTTAAATACTTGATTTATTGCTTCAATTCCGAAATTCTTGGAAACAGCTATAAGCTTGATTTCCGAAGGATTTCGCTTAACTTCGGCACATTTTCTTTCAATTCTTTCTTTAACTATCCGTAAATTTTCTTCTATCATAAAAAATTAAGAATGTGAATTTATAAGTTTTCATATCAATAAGCAACGTAAAATAAACATCTATTATATATATATTATTTATTACTTTCTTGGAATAATAAACAAATTATCAATA
>CAZUCY010000069.1:0-18684 GCA_964618785.1 uncultured Ignavibacteriaceae bacterium
CTGGCATTTCTACAAAGCCAAATCCTTTAGATGTACCGGAAAATATGTCTTTTATCACTTTTACATTAGTAATATGACCGTACTCCGAAAATAAATTTCTCAGGTCTTCTTCAGCAACGTCTGAAGACAAGTTCCCAACATAGATGTTCATTATATAGTTCCTTTTGTTATTTGATAGTAATAGTACTTAATTATAAAGGATTTAGAAGAAATGCAATATTCAGGCTTCTAATCAAATTGAATGTAAAAAAAAAAAAAAGTAAAGATGCCACCGGGGTAAACGGTGTAATTGCGGGGCCGACGAGACTCGAACTCGCGACCTCCTGCGTGACAGGCAGGCGTTCTAACCAACTGAACTACAGCCCCAATGGTAAAAAAGTTTACAATGAACAATTTATAATCTTTTATAAGAAGTTACAAAATGATTGGTAAATATATAGTTAACCATTCCCAAAATCAACTTAACTTGAATAAAATATCAAGAAAGTTGAAGAAAATTCTATTCACCAAATTCAATGCCCACAGCTTTTGCAGTAATCACATTCTGATTATCCAATTTAACCAATTTTTGATGTGAAATTGCATCTTCAATTAAAACATTTTTTATCTCATTACCTTTAAGAGCTACCATTCTTCCAAATTTTTTACGTGCAGCTAAATCGATAGCGAAATAACCAAACTTAGTTGAAAGGATTCGATCAAATGGAGTAGGACTTCCGCCGCGCTGAACGTGTCCAAGTACTGTAACCCTTGTTTCTCGTTGGGTATTCTCTTCTATTCTTCGAGCTACAAGTTCTCCGATACCACCTAATTGAGTTGGATCATGTCTTTTAATATCGGTTCCTTTCACAATCATTTGTCCATCAATAGACTTTGCACCTTCGGCAACACATACCAGGCTGAATTTCTTTCCCATCAACTCACGTTTAAGAATTTTTTCATAAATCTTCTCCCATGAAAATGGTATTTCCGGAATAAGTATAATATCGGCGCCACCTGCCAAGCCTCCATTTAAAGCAATCCAGCCGGCATATCTTCCCATTACCTCACAAACAATTACACGGTGATGAGACGATGCAGTGGTATGGAGTCTATCCAGGGCTTCGGCAACAACAAATACTGCGGAATCGTGCCCGAAAGTAAGATCAGTAGCTTCAAGATCATTATCAATAGTTTTAGGCACACCAATCATATTCATTCCCAATTCGCTAAGCTTTTTGCATATATGCATCGTACCATCGCCGCCGATAGCAATAAGAGCATCAAGGTTCCATGCCTGGTAATTTTTCATCGCAGAAACGGATCTATCAACAATTTCTATAGTGTTGTCATCTTTTAATTCAGGCCAATGAAATGGGTCACCTTTATTTGAAGAGCCCAAAATAGTGCCGCCACGGGCTAATATTCCCGAAACATCCGCATTAGCTAATTCCTTTGCCCTTCCTTCAACCAGTCCTTCAAATCCATCACGAATCCCTAAGACAGACATTCCATAATCCTGAGCAGGTTTTGTAACACCGCGAATTACTGCATTTAAACCGGGGCAATCTCCGCCGCCCGTCAATATTCCTATCCTTTTAATTTTTGAAGTTATAGTCATCGTTTTTCTTTTTCCTTATTTTATCTTAAATAATTTTCATGGTAGTTCTAAAGTGTAATTTTACAAGTTCATTTAATTTATCAAAGCCATATACTTCTTTTATTTTCAAAGCAGTATCTTCAACAATCGAAGAAGCGCCTTTGGGAAGCTCAATTCCAATATCTCTTTTTTGAATCTCGAACCATTCACAAAATCTATTTCGCGCTAAAATTGAAGCGGCGGCTACCGCAGTATACCTTTCAGCTTTAGTCAATTGGTGAAGTTTTATATTCTTCCATTGTTCGGGTAAAGAATTTACAATATATTTTTCGTTCCCAAATTTATCGCTTATAGCTTCATTAATTTCACACTTTTCAAGCAGATTATTAAGAACTTTTGCATGTCCCCAGCCAAGAATTCTATTCACATTTTTCATTTTTTCATAAAGAAGATTATACGTACCAGGAGTTATTGCAATTATTTCATAACAACCACCGATTATTTTTTTTATTCTTAAAGCGATATCTCTAATTGCACTATCGGATAATTCTTTACTATCTCTGACTCCGATTTTCTTTAACCTGGCTGAAGTATCTTTATTTACATATACACCACAGATTACCAACGGTCCAAAATAATCACCCTTACCCGATTCATCCGTTCCAATATATTGCTCCGGTTCATTTATTAAGGACTTATCCATCTTAAATAAAGTTTCTCCGGATACTATTTTGTTTATTTCGGAATATACACCAGAATTAATATTTCCTTGAAGTATCGTCTTTATCCCCTTTTTGCCAAAATATACAAGCAACTTTATATTATCTGATTTGTCTTTAACAATTATTTCATAATGATATTGCTTCTTTTCGGGCAACGATACATCATAACCTTGTTCTCCGATGGTTTTAGCATAAGAAATAATTAAATTTTGGGCATTCAGTTCTATTAAATTCTCTTGCAATTATTAATATATAATATAAAAATACTTAAAATGTAATTAACTTTGAAATCAATTGCTGCCATTTTTGAATTATATTAATAATTCTCAAGTTCACATAAATCAATTACTTATCTTAAATAAATTCATTGACATTCTTCTTTAAGCGCATTAGTTTTATTATAGAATTTTTTTATTGCTGGAAAGATAATATTTATGAAATTTATTTTGTCAATATCTTTTATTTTAATAATTACATGTACGGCTTTCGTTTTCCCCGTCTCGTTACCCGATTCCAATGCGAATACAGGGAAGATTGATATTGTTAAAATATCTGCCGAAAGGCTTCAGCAGAAAATACTTCTTTCAGAAGAACAAACAGTACAAGTTAAAGAAATACTTATTGATTATTTGAAAAAGAATTCTTCTGCCAATAACAATTTTATTTCAGTCCAAGATAAAATTAACGGTTTTTTAGATCAGAAGCAGAAAGCAAAATTTGAAATAATCAAAACAGGTTGGTGGAATTCATTTCTTAAAATGATAAAAAAGGTTCCCGCAAACTAATTTGGCTCCATTTCAAAAATAACGCATTTAAATAATTCAAAATAATTGCGACATTGAGACGAATTGAAGAAAGAAGTGCGCTTTACAAAGTAGTAAATTAAACAGTAAAAACGATTCTAAATTCCGTGAATCCGTTTTTACATAATTCAATTACACCTCCAAGCTGTTCGGTTAAAGTAGTAACCAGTTGAAGTCCTAAAGATTCGGTTTTCCTAAAATCGAGGTTTGGAGGAAAACCTATTCCATTATCTTTTAAAATCAAAACATATTTATTATCTTGAATTTTGTTAATTCCGATAAATACCTCCCCTTTTTTCCCATTGGGAAACGCGTGTTTAAGGGAATTAGAGACTAATTCATTAATTATTAAACCACACAAAATGGCTGTATCTATTTCAAAATAAATCCCCTCAAAATCACTTTTTAGAATAATCCTATCGTCGTCAATATTATAAGAATTGAATAAATCCTTTGTTAATGATTTTATATATTCTGAAAATTCAATCTTATTTAATTCTTTAGAATGATATAATTTTTCGTGAATTAATGCCATAGATTTTACACGGTTCTGGCTTTCACGAAATATTTCAAGAGATTTTTTATCTTCTATATATCCCGATTGAAGATTTAATAAACTTGATATTACCTGTAAATTGTTTTTCACCCTATGGTGTATTTCTCTTAAGAGAACGACTTTTTCATGAAGTGAAGCGTTTATTTGTTCCTCGGCTTTTTTCCTCTCGGTAATTTCGTTCCTTAAATCGTCATTAACATTAGACAAAGCGATAGTTCTTTCACTTACTCTTTTTTCAAGCTCTTCATTAGTCTTTTCAAGAGCAGTCAGATTAAATTTACGTTGTGTGCAGTCTCTTATTATAGCAATTCCGCCAACGACTTTTTTATCAGAATCAAAAATCGGAGAATAATATGCCTCAAAAAAACCTTCTTTCCCGGTCTCGGGAATAAAAAGCCATCTGTCCTTGGCAATTGCATAATTACCTTTTAACGTTTCATAATAATATTTATCTTCTCCAATTTTTTTTAAGAACGGCATTACATCAAAAGCATTCTTACCAATAGTGCGGGATTTTTCAATTCCGGTGATTGACTCAATCCCGGGATTCCATAAAGTAATTTTGCAATCTCTATCAAAGGCTAAAATCCCATCAATGCTGCTGTTTAACAACCTATCTGAGAATTCCATTTCGCGTCTTATAACTGCTTCAATTTTTTTTCTATCGCCAATTTCCCGGTCCAAGATATAAAATACCGTTAAAAATATTATACAACTTAATAGAGTGCCAATAATAACGGTCGCAAAAGTATTTTTAACATCAACAACCAGAAGTTGATCCCTTTTTTGGAGCAGGCTGTACTCATCAGCTTTAATTAAGGCAGTTTGCTCATATATTTTATCCATATAATTTCTGCCGATATTAAGCTTTAATCTTTTAACAGCACTTTGAAAGCCGGATTTCTTTCTTACATTAATTGTTTCCTTAAGACTGTTGAAGCGGGAAACAATTAAGCTTTCAAATTTATTAAATTTAATTACCCGTCCATTATCATCTTTTAAGAGAATTCTTAAATTGTTTATATCAATTTTTACATTATTTATACTTTTATAACAAAGTCCAAGGTAAGTTTCATCGCCCGTAATTAAATAATTTCTCTGCTCTTCCTCGGCATTTGCAATTTGTGCAATAACATCTTCGGTAGTACTAAGTACTTTGTAAGAATTAGCCCTATCTTCTGAAACTTGAAATACATCATTTATTTCGCGGTATGAAACTATTCCTATTCCTATAATGAGGATTAAAATAAATACAAAACCGACATTTATCTTTTTTACTTCGCTAGACAAAGATATTCCAACAATACTTTATTACTAATTAAAAATTAAGTAAACTCAAAATCAAAACAAACCTGCCAAATTTAATTATCATTATGAACAAATTATGCCTTGATATATTACAGTGCTGTTAAAAATGACTTCACTCCAAACCCATCTCCTTAGTAAAGAGAGGTTGTCCAGAAGGATTCGCAATAGATTAGTTTTTTTTATAATGCCGGAAAAACAGACTTTGGAATAATATTTTGCGGGCATTATGCATTTGTTTTGTAATGTCTTAGTCAAACGATAATTTATAATATTTTGAAAAAACTTACACTTTCATTTTAGCCAAACGTATTGCAATATATTACAATGCTCAACTTGCTAACCTCATATTGTGACTTTGTGCACTAAAGATAAGTAGAACTATTTTTTATTTTTGATTATAAACTTTTATTAATAATTCTATGCTTTGGTTAATTATATCACTTTTATTTTTACTCTGGCTGGCGGGTGTTATATTGAAAATATTTATAGGAGGTCTTATTCATATAATAATAATTGTTGCCGCTATATTACTTGTTATAAACCTGCTTAGAACCACAAGAGCAAGATCTAATTGAGCTATTACGTTTAATTTTTACCATATTTTAGAACTTCAACTTGAGCATTTACCGTTCCTTCGTCAATCATTTCTAATCGTTTAGCAGCATCTAAAGATACATCAATTATCAAGCCTATCATCCTGCTCTTGCTGAGCTCAGACAATTGATGTTAACAAAGAAGCACATTTAATAATTGCAGTTTCAGAACGTAACCGGTTGTCTGCCAACCTGAATAATTCATTATCTGCAAATATTTCCAATTCCTTTTGGCTAAACCCACCTTCCGGACCAAATAAGAAATAATTGTTACCCATAATATCTTTTGGTAAACCCCGGAAAATATTTTCTGATTTCTGTTCAAAAATAAATTTTTTACCTTTAAAATTCATAATTTCTTCAATGGAATCAGCTATTGATATTTTCGGTAAAAAGCTCTGTAATGACTGCTTCATAGCAGATAACAATATCTTATGCCAACGTTCTATCCTTGATGATTTTGAAATAGTCCTTTCAGATTCAAATACAATAAAATTTGTTATGCCCAATTCGGTACATTTTTCGAGGGCAAATTCAAAACGTTCAGGATTCTTCAATTTAGGCATACAAAATACTATACCGGAAAATTTGTTCTTATATGTAAATTCTTTCTTAATAGTAGCGCTCAGGTTCTCTTTTAGAATTTTATTGATATTACAGATAAATATTCTCCCGTCCCCGTCAGTTATAAATATTTCGTCACCTAGATGATGCCTCATTACTTTAACAGCATGACGGTATTCATCACCTTCAAGAATAATTTCATTTTGTTTGAAATATTCAGGTTTAGAATAAAACAGTTCAATATTAGAAAGATGTTCCAAGTCCAAATATGATTTGTGTATGTTCATAATTATTAATAGCATATTCAATACTGAATTGATAATAAGGCAGGACAAGAAAAACCAACCCTGCACCGTATCCTGTACTAAAATCGTTAATGTTTATAGGTTCTCCCCAAAACCTTGTAATACCGGAATCTGAAAAAAGCTCAAAGTACATTGCAAATCGATAATCAAGTAATGATTTCGGAATTACAGGCACAAAATTAAAGCTCATATCAAAATCTTTTATTATAGGATAATTCAATTCTATGGAACCAATATAAGAATCGTTTCCTTCCATTACCTGATTGTAGTAACCCCGAATTCTCTCTCCAAACCCAAAATCTGATAAATCATAATACGGAACAAGACTGCCAAATGTTAACCTTGACGCAACGCGGAATTTAAATATCAAGTCGGAATTCAATTCAAAGTATTTTCTCAGATCAATATTTGCGACCTGATAATTTATGTCCTCAATCCCCAGCCCGTTAAATTGAATACTAGCAAAGGCATAAGTTCCTCTTCGGGGGAATTGAGCAAGATCCCGGGTATCATAAGTATAACTGCCGCCTATTGAAACCTGTCGATCAATTCTCTCATTCGAAGCAGAAATTCCTTTAATAAAAACCGGATTTTGGATGTAATTATACCCGGCAAACAGATCCATTTTATTGAACAAATTCAGTCTTTTTCCGATATCAATAGAACCATTGATGAATTTTTGATAAAAGTCTCCTCCGTATAATTCTTTTGCAATAGGACTTATATTTAATGCATTCTGATAATAAAGCTGAGCCGTCAAATATATATTTTGCTCCCTGATAAAGTAAGGGCGATCATAATAAAGCGTAAAATTAGGATCGTATCCGAAACCGGCGGTAGCCCTAAAAGTTTCGTTTTCTCCCCTAAAATTTTTTACCAGAAAATTTAAACCATAAGAAACTTTTTGCCAATCCCTGTCCTCGAAATTAAGAAAAGGAATAGGATAAATATACCAGCTCTCATTCACGTTAATCAAAATATAATTACATTGATTTTCTCTATAAGGGATAAAATCCACTTTAGTAAAAATACCGAGACTGAATACCCTATTGGAATTATATTCTAAAATTTTCGAATTTACCGTATCGCCTAAACCGAAAGTCAGTTCACGCATAATAACATCCGGATCGGTAATTTTATTTCCTTGTAATTTTATGGAATCTACTTTAATTGAGTAATTCCCGCTATAAAATAGCGAATCATTGCGTTGGGAATAAGAATAAAATGGAATATTCAGCAGCAAGATAATGATGGATGCAAATTTTAACATTAATATTAGTTGAAATGAAACTTAGCAACAAAGTTGAAATATTAAAGGCGGTAAATACAATTATTTTTTTATCGCCGCCGGATTAAAAAGCTAAGAAATACCCGTTTTTATATAATCACCGACGGGCAGACAACTGCAAACTAAATTCCTGTCTCCGTAGGCATTATTGATTCTACCGACATTAGGCCAAAATTTATTAGCTTTTGTGTATGGGACCGGGAAAGCCGCTTTTTCCCTTGAATAGCAGTGAGTCCAATTATCAGAAACTACACTTAGGGCTGTATGAGGAGCATTTCTTAATACATTATCATTAATATCTGCAATTCCTGTTTCAATTTCCTTTATTTCTTCACGGATAGAAATCAAAGCATCACAAAAGCGGTCAAGCTCTTTCTTAGATTCGCTTTCTGTAGGTTCAACCATTAAAGTTCCGTGAACAGGGAAAGATACAGTAGGAGCATGAAAACCGTAATCCATTAATCTCTTAGCGATATCTTCAACTTCAACCTGAGCAGAAGCTTTAAAATTTCTCATGTCGAATATAAGTTCATGAGCTACTCTTCCCTTTGCGCCGGTATAAAGCACATTAAAGAAAGGTTCAAGACGCGCTTTAATATAATTTGCATTTAATATTGAGATGATCGAAGAATAAGTTAAACCTTGTGTACCCATCATTTTAATATAAGCATAAGAAATAACAAGAATACCGGCACTGCCCCATGGAGCCGAAGCCACGGCAGTTATTCCTTTTTCATGCCCAAGATTAATGACAGAATGATTCGGAAGAAAAGGCACGAGATGCGAAGCTGCTCCAATAGGGCCCATACCCGGACCGCCGCCGCCATGGGGAATGCAAAATGTTTTATGAAGATTTATATGGCATATATCTGCGCCTATTGCGGCAGGATTTGTCAACCCTACCTGCGCATTCATATTAGCGCCATCCATGTAAACCTGTCCGCCATTCTCATGTATAATAGAACATATTTCTCTGATTTTTTCCTCATATACACCATGTGTTGAGGGATATGTAATAAGTAACGCCGCAAGATTGTTTTTGTTTTCATCAACTTTATTACGAAGATCATTTAAGTCCACATTACCTTTATCGTCACAGTTCACAATAACTACTTTCATACCTGCCATTACGGAGCTTGCGGGATTTGTGCCATGCGCAGAAGATGGAATTACAACTACATTGCGGTATCCCTCACCTTTATTCTTAAAAAATTCTCTGATAACCATAAGCCCCGTATATTCACCCTGAGCGCCGGAATTAGGCTGGAGAGAAATAGCATTGAAACCAGTAATCTCTGCGAGGTCATGTTCGAGTTCTTGAAATAACTCAGCATATCCCTGCGCTTGATCAAGCGGGGCAAATGGGTGAAGCCCGCTGAATTCTTCCCATGTAATACCTATCATTTCAGTAGCTGCATTTAACTTCATAGTACATGATCCCAACGGAATCATTGAATGTGTTAATGACAAATCTTTATTCTCAAGACTTTTTAGATACCTAAGCATCCCCGTTTCGGAGTGATAAGTATTAAATACAGGATGTTGAAGATAACTGCTATTCCTTTGTAAATTATTTTCAAAATTTACAACAATATTTTCTGCAAGTTTTGAAATCTCATTTTCAGTTAAAGATTTATCAATAGCATCAGCAAATATTTCTATAATCTCAAGAGCATCGGTAAAGTTTGTTGTTTCATTTATGGAAATTCCAATTCTATTATCGTTATACCGGAAGTTTATACCTTTGCTTAACGCCATCAGTTTGATGGCAATAATCTTATCTTTTGTTTTATCATTAAATTCGATAAGTAAAGTATCAAAATAATTTTTATTTAACTGTTCATAACCAAGTCTTTGGAGCGCTAAATCAGTAAGCTTAGCAAGCTTATGTATTCTTTCTGCAATTGCCTTTAATCCATCAGGTCCATGATACACAGCGTACATACCCGCCATAATTGCCAGTAAAACCTGCGAAGTACAAATATTGCTTGTAGCCTTTTCCCTTCGTATATGCTGCTCTCTTGTTTGCAGAGCCATACGGTAAGCAGGATTACCGTTTGAATCAACCGAGATGCCGATAATTCTTCCGGGAATATGTCTTTTGAATTCATCCTTAACAGCAAAATATGCAGCATGAGGACCGCCGTATCCCATGGGCACACCAAATCTTTGGGTATTTCCTACGACAGCATCAGCGCCAAATTCACCGGGAGGTTTAAGCAGCAAAAGACTTAATAAATCTGAAGCCACAACAGTAAAAATATTTTTTTTATGCGCCTCTTCAATTAAAACTTTATAATCATAAGCTTCGCCAAAATCTGCGGGATATTGTAAAAGGATACCATATAATTTATCATCTAATTGAATACTCTTATGATCGCCAATTAATAAATCTATGCCTAACGGGTTTGCTCTCGTTTTTAATACATCAATAGTTTGAGGGAAACAGTCTTTTGATACAAAAAAAGTTTTAGCTTCTGTTTTTCCCGGTTTTCTCAATGTATAAAACATAGACATTGCTTCTGCCGCAGCCGTACCTTCATCAAGAAGTGAAGCATTTGCTATGTTCATACCTGTAAGGTCTATTATCATAGTCTGGAAATTCAATAAAGCCTCAAGTCTTCCTTGAGCTATTTCCGCCTGATACGGGGTATATTGTGTATACCAGCCGGGATTTTCCAGTATATTACGCCTGATAACAGACGGTGTTATTGCCGGATGATATCCCATTCCGATATAAGATTTAAATATTTTATTTTTTTGTGCAATATTTTTAAGCATTGTAAGAAATTCATATTCACTTAACGGTTCACTCAAAGCTAATTCTTTCCGTAACCTGATATCAACAGGAATTGTTTCGTCTATAAGCTCATCAACAGTATTTACACCGATTGTATGGAGCATCTCAGCAGTTTCTTTTTTGCCGGGTCCGATATGCCTGCTAACAAATTGATCGGGGTGATTAAATTTTTTCATAAGTAAAATGTTCTTTCCCTTTAGTAATTTTAAATTTAATATTGAAAAATAACTAAAGTTTTTAACCTAAAAAAAGCCGTAAGCAAAAATCGACAGATAATATTAAATAAAGCTTGATGAATTGCCTAAGAATAATTTTTAATTAGTTATTCCGGAGGGAAATTTTGTACAATGCGGCTTGAGCGGCATTTTGTTCTGCGGATTTTTTATTTTTTCCATTTCCTACACCATACTCAAGATTTCCAATAGATACTTCAACAGTAAACATCCTGTTATGCTGCGGACCTTCTTCTTTAATTACGGAATATACCGGGTTTTCCATCCGGTTGGCTTGAGCATATTCCAACAACTGGCTTTTAAAATTTTCATCAATCAGATAAACGCCGTCTTTCATATTAGGATCTATCAAAATGCGTTCAATAAAAGCTTTGGCAGCTTTTAAGCCGTTGTCCAGGTATGAAGCTCCGATTAAAGCTTCCAGAGCATCGGCAAGAACAGTTCTTGAGCCATTCTTAAAATTAATTGATAAATTTTTACTAATAAGAAGGAAGTCTGATAAACTTATCCTTTCTGCCGCATCGGCTAAAGCTATTCTGTTAACCAGCTTTGCTCTAACTTTAGTAAGAAAGCCTTCATCTTTATCGGGGAATTCATCAAACAAGTATTCTGCGACGGTCAAATTCAATACAGAATCGCCAAGGAACTCCATTCTTTCATTAGAGACAGCAAAACCGCTGTGATTTTCCAGAAAAGACCTGTGCATAAGGGCTTGAACAAAATACGACCGGTTTTTTATGCTGAACCCGATTACTTTTTCCAGTTCAGAAAATTTTTGAGGGGTAAGAATACGTGAAATAGCTTTTGACTTATTTTTTTCTTCACGCTGCTTTAATTTTTCAAGAATCCAAGAGAGTACTTTACCCAAAATTATTCCTTAAACTTTTTGAATAGCAAAGAAGCATTATGCCCGCCAAATCCAAAAGTATTGCTGATTGCGCCATTAATAATTTTCCTAGTGGATTTGAGAGGGCTATAATTAAGATCGCATTCAGGATCAGGATTAGTTAAATTTATGGTAGGCGGAGCAATATCATTAAAAACGGCAAGAATAGCAGCAATTGCTTCAACAGCACCTGCAGCGCCAAGCAAATGCCCGGTCATCGATTTAGTAGAGCTAACAATTAAATTGGAGGCATGCTCACCAAAGACAGTTTTTATTGCAATAGTTTCATTAACATCATTATACAAAGTAGAGGTACCATGAGCATTTATATAGTCGATATCGGTAATAGAAACCTGAGCATCTTTAATAGCTTCTTTCATAGATCTTACAGCGCCTTCGCCGCCGGGAGGAGGAGCCGTAACATGATAAGCATCTCCGGTTAAGCCGGCTCCGGCAAGCTCGCAATAAATTTTTGCGCCGCGATTAAGCGCATGCCGGTATTCCTCAAGAATAATTGCACCTGCGCCTTCACCCATAACAAAACCATTTCTATCTTTATCGAACGGTCTGGAAGCTTCTTTACAACGGTTATTCCATTTTGACAGGGCTTTCATAGCGTTAAACCCGCCAATAGCCATTTCGATTATAGCAGCTTCAGAGCCCCCGCACAACATTAAATCGGCGCTGCCCCTTTGAATTAAGAACAAAGAATCGGCAATTGCATGAGAAGAACTTGCGCATGCCGATGTTGTAGCATAGTTAGGTCCTTTTAAACCATATTTAATAGAAATCTGACCGGCAGCAATATCCGAAATCATCATTGTAACGAAGAACGGGCTAATTAATCCCGGGTTTTTCGTTTCATAATAACGCCAATGCTGCTGCTGATTTGTAAGCATTCCGCCGATCCCGCTGCCGAATACAACACCGAACCGTTCTCTATCAACTTTTTCAAGATTCATGGCAGAATCTGAAACAGCCATACCTGCAGCAGCAATAGCATACTGAGTAAAAGGGTCCATTCTTTTAGCGGATTTTTTATCAATATATTGTTCGGGATCAAAGCCCTTTACTTCAGCAGCAAATTGAGTATCAAAATTTGAAGCATCAAATTTTGTTATTAAGTCAACTCCGTTTTCACCATTAAGTAAATTAGTCCAATATTCCCGTATACCAATACCGATTGGAGTAATCGCCCCAAGACCGGTAACAACTACTCTTCTCTTATTCATTTATTACTCCAAAGAAATAAATAAAAATTCAACGACGAGAAATTTGTTAAGGCAAAAGCATAATTATTCAGATAAGCCAGCCAGGAATAAAAAAATTCCCGGCTATAAAAATCCTAGCCTACTTTCTCCGTCAAATACTTAACCGCATCGCCTACTGTACCAATCTTTTCAGCGTCTTCATCAGGAATAGAGATTTGAAATGCGCTTTCAAAACCCATTACCAATTCAACTATGTCAAGAGAGTCAGCACCTAAATCATTAGTAAAAGATGCAGTGGGAGTAATTTGAGATTCTTCAACCCCAAGTTTGTCGATAATTATTTCTTTTACTTTTGCTTCAACGTTCATTTTTTTCTCCTATGGTATTTATTAATTATTGGTGAATAAAAACTATCTAATAAAACACGGTGTACAGATAATTTGATTACATAGCCATTCCGCCATCTACAGAAATTACCTGTCCTGTTATGTAACCGGCATCAGAAGAAGCTAAAAACGAAACTACTTTAGCAACATCTTCCGGTGAACCGATCCGTTTTAACGGGATAGAACTAATAATTGATTCTTTCTGCTTGTCATTTAACTTCACGGTCATATCGGAAGCGATATAACCCGGAGCGACAGCATTAACAGTTATGTTTCTTGATGAAAGCTCTTTAGCATTAGATTTAGTAAGTCCAATAACGCCGGACTTAGAAGCGACATAATTTGCCTGACCCGGGTTGCCAACAATGGCAACGACCGACGTAATATTAATGATTCTGCCAAAACGCTGCCCAATCATAAACTTAGCAGCTGCTTTGGAATAATTAAACACACTTTTAAGATTTGCCGAAATAACATTATCAAAATCTTCTTCACTCATCCTAACAAGAAGATTATCCTTAGTTATTCCTGCATTGTTCACTAAAATATCTAAACCGCCTAACTTTTCCAAAGTTAAATTTACAGTTTTTTCAGCTTCGGAATAAATAGAAGCATCGGCTTGCAGACCGAATACCTTAACGCCATATTTTTCAGCCTCAATTTCAACTATTTTAGCGGCATCAATCGAGTTCTTGAAAGTAAAGACAACATCACAGCCTTTAGAAGCAAGTTCAAGAACAATAGCTTTCCCTATTCCGCGGGAACCGCCGGTTACAATTGCTTTTTTATTTTTCAATATCATGCAACTTCTCTTGAACTTTCCGAATCCCCGTCATTCTGTAAAGCGGCAAGGAATTTTTTTCTGTAAACTTCCAATTCGGCAAAACCTTCTTCTCCAAAGAATTGTTTTAGTTCTTCAGTACAAGCTTCATAAATAGTAGTTTCGGCTGCAGGGAATTTATTACAGATTTTAAGCCTATCAATATGCTCATCATCAACAGTAATTGCGCCATTGAAAATTGTTAAAGGAAATAATACACAATAAAGAGGTTTGTACTTCCACTTTTGCTCATTATTAAGAATAGCGAGCTTTTGTAAAGTGCAAAGCCCTTGTTTATCCAGGAAAACGCATTTGGAATTATGTAATTCCGTTCCTACGGCAATACCGGAATCAAAATCCTCATCTTTCTGAGCTACTTCAAACCACCTGTTTGTATCAGTAGTTTGTGATTCATCCATTAAGGGAATGATCTTATCTTTCAAACTAAGAATTAACTTATACTCTTTCAGATCCGTATATACCCCGTAATAACAACACTCCCCGTTGCATTTGCAGCTAAACTTGAGTGAAAAAATAACAGGGTCTATTTTTATTCCTTTAATTTCTTTCGAAAATTGCTGCGCCATTATAAATATTTCTCCACATCAGAGTATTTATCAATAGAATAACATTTAATATCAGGATTTATCCTCTTAACCAGGTTTTGTAAAACTTTTCCGGGACCTACCTCATAAAACTCATCCACACCGTCTTTAACCATATTTATAATAGTTTCTTCCCATCTTACAGGCGAAGTAACCTGTTCAAAGAGCAATTTTTTTATTTCCTCTTTTTTTATAACCGGTAAAGCGGTAACATTAGCATAAACAGGAAATCCGGCATCATAAATATTAGTATTATCTAATTCCTGCAATAACGCCTGCTGTGCAGATTCCATAAGAGGAGAATGGAATGCACCGCTTACAGGAATCTCTTTAACTAACTTTGCGCCTCTTAACTTGCAGAGGTCCATGGTTTTTTTAACGCCTTCAACCGTTCCTGAAATAACAATTTGTCCCGGCGAATTAAAATTAGCGCATTGGACTATACCATGCCGGGAAGCTTCATTACAACATTCAATAACTTCATCAGCCTGCAGGCCAATAACAGCAGCCATAATACCGGGATTTTGAATACCTGCCTTCTGCATTGCTTTGCCTCTAGTTCTTACCAGCTTAAGGGCATCATAAAACTGAATTGCACCGGCAGCGACCAAGGCGGAATATTCTCCCAACGAATGACCTGCAGAAACTTCTACATGAAGCGTTCTAATAATACTCAATAAAACAACACTGTGCAAAAAAATCGCAGGCTGTGTAAATTCAGTTTGCATCAGCTGATCTTCCGGACCATTGAACATTATATAAGATAAATTTATTCCGAGAGCATCGTCGGCAGTTTTAATCATTTCTTTGGCTTCAACAGAGTTCTCATACAGGTCATAAGCCATCCCTAAATATTGAGAACCCTGTCCGGGAAATATTAAAGCTTTTTTAGACATAATTAACTAAAATTTCTTAAAATTATTCCATGCTCCAGATTAAATAACAAGCACCCCAGGTCCAACCGGCGCCAAAGGCAGCTAAAATAAGTTTATCGCCTTTTTTTATTTTACCCGACCTGTAATATTCGACCAAACATGACGGTATAGTAGCGGCAGTTGTATTGCCGTATTTATCGATATTTATCATAACCTTATCTTTGCTTATACCCATCCGTTCGGCAGTTGCATCGATAATTCTAAGATTTGCCTGATGGGGAACAAGGAAAGCGACATCATCAGCGGTAAGATTATTCCTCTTCATTATATCATAAGAAATGTCTGCCATTCCTTTTACAGCGACTTTAAAAACGGCTTTCCCAGCTTGAAAAATGACATGCAATTTTTTATCAATAGTTTCGTGAGTAGGAGGATTAAGACTTCCGCCGCCTTTCATATTAAGGAACTCCTCTCCCGAACCATCTATTCTCAACAAGGAATCCTGTAAACCATAATTTTTATTTTCTGTCGGCTCTATTAATACTGCCGCCCCGGCATCACCAAAAAGAATGCAATTATTGCGGTCTGTGTAATCTGTAATCGAACTCATTTTATCGGCGCCGATCACTAAAATTTTTTTATAATCGCCGCTTTCAACAAGAGAACAAGCGGTCTGATAAGCAAACAAAAAGCCGGAGCAAGCGGCAGAAAGATCAAATCCCCACGCATTATTAGCGCCAATCATCTTCTGAACAAGACAAGCAGTAGCGGGGAAAAACATATCCGGTGTAACAGTAGCTACAATAATAACATCAATTTCATCAGCGGACATATTTTTTGATTTCAACAAATCCTCTGCCGCTTTAGCAGCTAAGACGCTTGTTCCGCCATTTTCAAGAATTCTTCTTTCCCTTATTCCAGTTCTTGTTCTGATCCATTCATCCGTTGTATCGACTATTTTTTCAAAATAAGCATTATCATAAATCTTATCAGGGACATACATTCCAACGCCGGTGATAACTGCATTATATCTTTTTTCTCTCATAATACTCATGACTCAGGTTAAATGCGAATACTGCTTAACAGCATTTTCAATTTTTGATACCAAATTTTTCCGGTACATTTCATAAGCTCTGAAGACCATATTTTTAAAAGCCTTAGGGGTACTGGAACCATGCCCGATGATTGCAATTCCATTAACGCCGAGGAGCGGAAGACCGCCGAATTCCTCATAATCAAAATCTTTCAGAATTTCTTTCATACTGTTTTTGACAATGCCAATTTTTAATTTTTTAAAGAACCCTTGATCGGCATACTCTTTAAATTTAAACTTCAGGAAATCCAGTACACTTTCGCCGAACTTTAAAATAATATTCCCCACAAAGCCGTCGCAAACAATAACCTGGACGGTACCTTTTAAGATATCTCTACCCTCAACATTACCGACAAAATTTAAATTTGTTTTTTTAATTAATGCAGCTGCGGCTAATGAAACATCGTTACCCTTGGATTCTTCTTCTCCAACGCTAAGAATACCGACTTTTGGGTTTAATATACCATGAATTTCTTTTGTAAAAATAGTTCCCATTACGGCATATTCCAGAAGATGCTTTGGTTTTGAATCAACGCTGGCGCCGACATCAAACAAAATTGAAATACCGGCTGCATTGGGCATTTCCTGCCCGATAGTAGGTCTGCCAATTCCCGGTATTCTTCCAATTATCAAGGTAGCAGCAGCCATAACAGCGCCGGTATTTCCTGCGCTTACAAAGGCATCGGCTTTTTTTTCACTTACTAATTTTGTCCCTACAACGATTGAAGAATCCGGTTTTGCTTTCAAAGCAGCGACGGGCTGATCTGCCATATCAATAATTTCATTTGCATGAATAATATTATTTTTATTGAAAGAGAGTTTTTTATAAGAAAGTACATTAAGTATTTCCTGGGATTTACCAACCAGATACAACTCAACATCACTATTTTCGGAAGCAGCCTGAACAGCGCCGATAACAGCATTGTAAGGGGCGAAATCGCCCCCCATTGCATCTACAATTATTCTGCATTTATTATTATCAGAATTGGGCATTAGTAGGATTTAATAATTATATTAGCTTTTAGGAATAAACATTGAACGTTCATTATAGTAACCGCAGGAAGGGCAAGCACGATGTGTCAACTTCATTTCACCACAGTTAGAACACGTACCGAGCGCCGGGAGTGTAGCCTTATAATGAGTCCTTCGTTTATCTCTTCTACTTTTAGACCATCTACGTTTAGGATTTGGCATTATTTTTCCTGTTTTTAATTATTATTTAATTTATTTTTTAATTCCATAAGAGGAAGCCACCTGTCGTCAATATTTTCATGAACGCAGCCGCAATCTCCATCATTTAAATTTTTTCCGCATTTAATACATAAGCCTTTACAAAATTCACTGCAAAGCCTTTTCATCGGGACTGCCAAGAGCGCAAAATCCCGGACATCATCATCAAGGATTATTTTGTCTGCATCCGCGCGTAAATACGCAATGTTAATAGAATCCGAATCCTGCGGCTGCATACCAATCAAATAAACCATTTTGTATGAGTTTGTTATAGTAGAATTGAAATTGATATTGCATCTGTCACAGTCAAAATTAACTTTAGCAGTTATTTTGGCTGAAAGCACCAATTGATTATGAGATTTATTTAATTCTGCATCTACTAAAATATTTCCAAAGAACGGCTCACTTAGGTTAACGGCATTTACCGTTTCATCAAAATTAAAATTATGAATTCCGTCACTTAGATTAGAAATTTTAATTTTCATCAAATCTTCTTAAGAAAGAGAAAAAAAACAAACGAAAATATAGCCATACTTTGATATATAATCAAATATATAATAAAACATACTTAACAATTTATTTTTATTGTTGATTTAAGCGCCACTGTCCTAATCAGAAATAAATTGTTTTTAACTATAATAAAATAGATATAGTAAAAACAAGAGAAACAGTTATGTTGGCTGACTTTACTTCTTCTCTTACAAAAGAAGGTGATTGAGCGCTTACCTGGCGGCTGGCAGGTTTGCCTGACAAAGCGGATAATTTTAATAGGAATAAATTGCAAAAACTTCTCATTTTTGAGCGCTTTTTATGCTATAAACCTCAAT
>CAZUCY010000070.1:0-18521 GCA_964618785.1 uncultured Ignavibacteriaceae bacterium
GACGGCTGTATAATGGGAGTAAGGCACAAAAAATTTTCTGTAGAAGGAATTCAATTTCACCCAGAATCATTTTTAACAAATGAAGGAAATAAAATAATTAAAAATTGGTTATTATTATGATAAAAGAATATTTAGAAAAAGTCATTGATAAAGTAGATTTGTCTTTTGATGAATCTTATACCGCAATGATTGAAGTAATGAGCGGCGAGGTCAATAATTCACATCTTGCAGGATTTCTTATTGCTCTTAAATCAAAAGGTGAAAAACCTGCAGAAATAGCGGGTTTTGTAAAAGCAATGCAGGAAAAAAGCATCCGGATAAACTGCAGTGATTCGAATGTAATTGACGTATGCGGTACCGGCGGGGATAATTCCGGCAGCTTTAATATATCAACAGCAACCACCTTTGTAGCAGCAGGAGCGGGAGTTAAAGTGGCTAAGCACGGTAACCGTTCCATATCAAGCAAGTGCGGCAGCGCTGATGTATTACAGGTGCTTGGAGTCAATATCAATCTTACGAAAGAACAATCGGAAGAGTCACTTAATAAAATAGGCATTGCATTTCTCTTTGCGCCGATCTATCA
This sequence comes from uncultured Ignavibacteriaceae bacterium, assembly GCA_964618785.1. Lineage (GTDB taxonomy): Bacteria > Bacteroidota > Ignavibacteria > Ignavibacteriales > Ignavibacteriaceae > FEN-1297. Next base: position 584 of record CAZUCY010000070.1, read on the forward strand.
TCCTGCAATGAAGTACGCCGCACCGGTACGCAAAGAACTCGGTATAAAAACTGTATTTAATATGCTCGGGCCTTTAACAAATCCAGCAAGAGTAAAAAAACAGATTATTGGTACATTCAGTTTAAAAGCTGCAAGCATTATGGCGGAAGCAGCTAAGTTCCTTGATCTTCAAAAGGTATGCTTCCTATGTGGCAGCGATAAGTACGATGAAATATATCTCGGTGATAATACCGATGTTCACGAATATAACGCAGGAGAAGAGATTAAATCGTACACCTTATCTAACAAATCATTTGACTACCCTTTAATACATTTTGATGACATTAAAGGCGATACTCCCGAAGTAAATGCTCAAATAATCCTGAATATTTTTGAACGCAAAGATCAGAACGGAGCATTTCACACTGTAACCGCAAATACTGCTTTAGCATTATATACTGCTGATTATTCTAATAATCTGGAAGAATGTAAGAAGGCTGCGGAGAACTCTATACTAAGCGGTGCAGCAATGGCTAAATTAAATGAATTTAAGGAATTCGGCAGCGAATGTAAAAACTGAGTCACATTTTATCTCCCATTGGCTAAAGCCCATCCCTCTTTAATAAGCCTGCCCGTCATGCAGGAGGGAGGTAATTACGAAGTTTTTGCTATATACTAAAGTAAAATAGTAATATATTAAAAATGAATTGTTTAACAGAAATATTGAATACAAAAAGAGATGAAGTAGCAAAGCTTAAGAATCGGTTTTCTATTAATTCATTTAAGGATATGGAATTCTTTCATACGCAATCTTTAAACTTTTATGACAAAGTTAAAAATAGCAAAGACATATCAATAATTGCTGAAATAAAAAAAGCCAGCCCTTCAAAAGGAATTATCAGAAAAAACTTTAATCATATAGATATTGCAAATTCATATTTTGCCCTGCCGGTAAACGGCATATCAATTCTTACTGATAAAAATTATTTTCAAGGGGATATAAATTATTTAAATGAAATTGCCAGAATTAAGCAAACAGCCCTGCTAAGAAAAGATTTTATTATTGATTCGATACAGGTATATGAATCAAAAGCAAACGGTGCTGATTTGATTCTCCTGATATGCGAAGCGCTTTCTAAAGAAGAAATAAAAGACCTTACCGGAATTGCAATCGGACTCGGTTTAGAAGTTTTACTTGAGCTTCATTCTTTAAATCAATTAGAGAAAATTGATTTTGAATTAAATAAAATAATTGGTGCAAACAATCGTAATTTGGAAAGTTTTAAGGTTGATCTTTCTGTGACACAAAATATTTCCAGTTATCTCCCGGAAAATATATTACTTGTTTCGGAAAGCGGCTTAAGCAGGAAAGAAGATATTGATTACATTCGTAATGCCGGAGCAGATACAATTTTAGTCGGTGAACACTTGATGAGATCGGACAATATCGAAAATAAGCTGGCAGAGCTTAAATCATGGTGTACAGAAAAGCCGGGACACCTAAATGATTTCAAACTTTAAACAGAGGATTTACAATTGAAAGTTAAAATTTGCGGAATAACTAATATCGAAGATGCTTTATTATGCGAAACCCTTGGTGCGGAAGCTTTGGGATTTATCTTCTATAAAGGGAGCAAAAGATATATTCCCCCTGAAACAGCCAATGAAATAATAAAATCATTATCGCCATTTATTATGAAGGTTGGAGTATTTGTAAATGAATCACACGAGGAAATTAATAAAATTGCTTTTGAAGCAAAGTTAAACACAGTGCAGCTTTACAGTGAAGTGTTTCCGAGAACAATCAATGATATTTCCTTGCCGGTTATAAATGCCTTTAGAGTTGATGATAACTTTGATTATAAAATATTAGAAAATTATCCAAATACTTATTGCTTACTGGATACATATTCAAAAACCCATCATGGTGGTACTGGGAATATTTTCGATTGGAAAAAAATTCCAGGTAAATATAAAAATAAAATTATTTTGGCGGGAGGTGTTTCATTTAAAAATATTGAGGAGATATATACAAATATTAAACCGGTGGCAATTGATCTTTCTTCATCACTCGAATCCGAACCAGGTAGGAAAGATAAAGAAAAAGTAAAAGAATTTTTTAACAAATTGAGTGAACTGAGAAGAAAAGTATGTTAATTATAATGAAGCTTGAATCACCCAAACAGGATATTGAATTAGTAAGAAATAAAATATGCGATAAAGGTTGTGTACAGCATGAAATTCCGGGCGCAAGTAAACTTGGTATCGGAATTACCGGGCCAACTAATCTTCTTAAAGAAGACGATTTCTTAAACCTCGGTTCAGTGGAAGAAGTAATCCGGGTTACAAAACCCTATAAACTTGTAAGCAGGGAAATGAAGCAAGAAAATACAGTGATAAATTTTAATCAGACAACCATAGGCGGAGAAGAAATTGCAATAATTGCAGGCCCTTGTTCCATTGAAAGCAGGCAACAACTATTCGACATTGGAGGTAAGCTTAAAGAAATGGGAATAAAATTTTTACGTGCAGGGGTTTATAAGCCAAGAAGCAGCCCTTATTCATTCCATGGTTTAAAGGAAAAGGGATTACTTTATCTCTCGGAAGTTAAAACGGAATTCGGAATGAAAATTGTTACCGAGGTTAAAGATACAAAATCCCTTCCGTTTATAGCAGAAATTGCGGATATCATTCAGATTGGCACACGAAATATGCAAAACTTCTCTCTATTGGAAGAAGTTGGTCAATTAACAAATACAATACTTCTGAAAAAAGGAATGGCTGCAACGATTGAAGATTTGTTAATGAGGGCTGAATACATTTTATCCCAGGGAAACTTTAATGTCATACTTTGCGAAAGATGTACACGCACATTTGAAACTATGACGATAAATACTCTTGACCTTAATGCCATTCCAATGATTAAAAAGAATTCCCATCTTCCGATTATAGTTGATCCATCACATGCTATAGGGATATGGTATAAAGTTACTCCAATGGCTATGGCAGCCACTGCATGTGGTGCGGATGGGTTCATGATTGAAGTACACAATCCTCCGGACCACGCCCTTTCCGATGGCTCGCAATCATTAAATCCAAAAAATTTCAGGAAATTTTTAGATAAAATCGGGCAGTTGGCTCCAATTGTCGATAGAAAGATAAATTATTATGCGCAAGTCAGTTGAATATAATTTTCCGGATATAAATGGAAGATTCGGTAAATATGGCGGCAAGTATGTACCGGAAACTTTAATCACGCCGCTTAAAGAATTAGAAGATATTTACTTACAGTTAATTAAGGACTCTTCTTTCTTAGATGAACTTGATAAGCTAAATAAAGACTACACCGGCAGGCCAACCCCGCTTACATTTGCTGATGGCTTAACCAAGTATTACGGGAAAGCAAAAATTTATCTGAAACGTGAAGATCTTTGTCATACCGGGGCACATAAAATTAATAATGCACTTGGGCAGATCCTCCTTGCGAAGAAACTCGGTAAGACCCGGATTATTGCCGAAACAGGTGCCGGGCAGCATGGTGTTGCTACAGCAACTGTATGCGCAAAGTTTGGGTTCAAGTGCTTTGTGTATATGGGTGAAGTTGATATTGAAAGGCAGAGCCCCAATGTTTTCCGGATGAAACTGCTCGGAGCCGAGGTAATACCTGTGTTATCTGGCAGCAGAACTTTGAAGGATGCCACTAATGAAGCAATCCGCGATTGGGTTGCAAATGTTAAGGATACCCATTATATAATCGGTTCTGTAGTCGGTCCGCATCCTTATCCTATGATTGTCAGAGACTTCCAATCAATTATCGGCCGGGAGACAAAAGAACAAATATATAAATTTGAAGGGAAACTGCCGGACTATATTGTCGCTTGTGTGGGCGGGGGAAGCAATTCAATAGGAATTTTTTACCCCTTCATTAATAGTGAAGTAAAACTTATAGGTGTAGAAGCGGCAGGCTATGGAATAAATACAAACAAACATTGCGCAACCTTAACACTTGGACGCGAGGGAATATTCCAGGGGATGAAAACATATTTACTCCAGAATGCCGATGGCCAGGTTTCAGAAGTTCATTCTATTTCTGCCGGATTAGATTATCCCGGCGTTGGCCCGGAACACAGTTTTTTTAAAGATGATGTTATTGCAGAGTATTATTCAATTACGGATGATGAAGCGATAAAAGCAACTGATCTGTTATCCAAACAAGAAGGTATAATACCGGCCCTGGAATCAGCGCATGCCATTGCTTACTTAGAATATCTTATGCCTAAGACAAATAAGGATGAAATTGTAATAGTTAATGTAAGCGGCAGGGGCGATAAAGATTTGAACACTATTAAAAACAGCTTAGGATATTAAATGTCAATCATTAGTGAATATATTAACCGGAAAAATAAATCGAATGAAAAAGTGCTTTCAGTGTTTCTTACATCAGGCTTCCCTCATAAAGAAAATTTTCCGGAACTCGCATTAAAAATTCTTGAGGCGGGAGCAGATATGCTTGAAGTAGGCTTCCCCTTTAGCGATCCTTTAGCAGACGGGCCAATCATTCAGAATTCTTCATATAGAGCACTAATGGAGGGGGTAAATCTTAGTACAACCTTCGAATATGTAAATGAGATCCGGAAGAGCACTAATAAACCCATTATCTTAATGGGATATGCAAATCCTGTTTTATCTTATGGAATAAACTGCTTCGCAGAACAAGCAAAAGCTTCAGGTGTAAACGGTATCATCATTCCCGATGTACCCATTGAAGAATATGAAAATTTTTTTGGCAATTTTTTTAACGGGCTTGACGTCATACTCCTTATTACTCCAACCACTACCGATGAAAGAATAAAGTTAATAGATGAAAAAAGCAGCGGATTTGTGTATTGTGTTTCTGTAAGCGGAACAACAGGTCTGCATCATCAGAATAAAACAGCAGGAATTGAATTTATTAAACGTGCTCATAATTCCATAAGTAAAAATAAAACGCTTGTAGGATTTGGCATTTCCAACGGAGATGATGCAAAAGCATTTACTCCTTATTGCGATGGAGTTATAGTCGGAAGCGCTGTTATTAAATCTTTGACGAATGACAATAAAAGATATAGCAGCACAATTACGCTGGTAAGGAGTTTGAAGCAGACATTAATTTAATAATGTGCTTAGTGTGTCTATGTGCTCTTATTGCAAAACCATAAGAACACAAAGACACACTACAGAATAATCACTTTAGCATCCTAAGCATTTCTTTTGCAACAAACTTGTTGCCGGAATCGTTCAGATGAACGCGGTCTAAGGTTAAAACACCTTTTTCTTTATCATCAGGATTATTAGCAGTCAAATAATCTATAAAATCTTTGTGCAGATCCAAAAGCTGTACATTTGATTCGGCAGCTACTCTCCTGCTTATTTCCGCATACTCATCCAGCATACCATCTATGGCATTGGTACCATTGCGCTTTTCCCCTATTACACTTGGAGTGCAGAGTATTACTCTTGCTCCAGCATTTTTAATCTTTCCAATGATCTCATTTAAGCCGGCTTCATATTTGTCTTTAGGTGTACCATGAAGCCCGGGGGTGATTGAATGCCATACATCATTAATTCCGATGTAAATAAAGACTAAAGTGGGATTTTTTGAAATTACATCGCGTTCAACACGGGTCTGCAGGTCGGTAACTTTATTACCGCTTATTCCCGCACCTATTATTTCCAGGGGTGGATAACGTTCCGCAAGAGAATCCTTAATTAGAGTAATATAACCGTTTGGGCTAACTGCCATTTGAGTTATGGAATCTCCGAAAAATACAATTCTATCATTATCTTTTAACATAAAGTTTCCTGTTGAACATGAAAATAATGCAAATATAAAAGGAAAAAGTAAAAACATTTTTTTCATATTTTACCTATAAATGTAATTGTTAACAGTTAATTAGAGATTTTTGTTATTTCTTATGTATTATTAAAATGTTAAAACAGCGAACAATATTAGATTCTTTAAATTATTCAAAATTTGAAATAGTTAATTTTTAACCTTTACAATCATTTCAATTTCAACGGGCGCATCAAGCGGAAGCTCGTTTACACCGACGGCGCTTCTTGCATGTTTACCCATATTGCCGAATATTTTAGTCAATAATTCGGAAGCTCCGTTTGCAATTTTGTGCTGCGCATTAAAATAATCTGCACTATTAACAAATATGGTTAGTTTCACAATTTGTTCAATTTTATCCAGGTTGCCAATCATGCTTTTTATAGTGGCAAGACAATTTAGTACAGTGACTTGTGCTGCGCATATTCCTTCCTCTTCGCTTACACCTGCACCCACTTTACCCTTGATTTTTATTTCTCCTTCAACAATCGGCACATGTCCCGAAGTAAATATCAAATTATCCACCTTAACTGCTGGTACATAGTCAGCCAACGGTTTTGGCGCTTCGGGAAGCCGGTAACCAAGTTCTATAATTTTATCCTCAACCATAATATCTCCTTTTTTATCAAGTTAAGTTTTTATTATCTTTATTTTTTAAATGACAAAACGAAAATAAATATATCAATTGTAAGGAATTAAATAATGACCGGAAGTAAATTTAATAAATTAGTGGAGATTGTAAAAAGGCTTCGCACCGAATGTCCCTGGGATAAAGTGCAAACAAATGAATCGATTAGAGCCGCCACACTTGAAGAAGCTTATGAAGTTGTTGAATCTATAGATCATAAAGACTATGATGAATTGAAGAAAGAACTCGGTGATCTTCTACTACATGTGGTTTTTCATTCGGTAATAGCAGAGGGAGATAACAGGTTTAATATTGAGGAGGTAATAGAGCTAATACAAGAAAAACTGATTCGACGCCATCCCCATATCTTCGGTAAAGTGGAAGTATCAAGTTCTGAAGATGTAAAACGAAATTGGGAAGCAATTAAGCTAACTGAGGGAAGAAAATCCGTACTGGAAGGAGTGCCAGGTATGATGCCCTCACTCCAAAGGGCTTTCCGCCTACAGGAGAAAGCATCAAAAGTCGGGTTTGATTGGGAAAAGAAGGAAGACGTTTGGAAGAAAGTAATTGAAGAAATTGGGGAGATGCATAAATCAGAGAAAGAAGAAACCCGGAATGAACTTGAAGAAGAAGTAGGCGATGTATTTTTTGCACTAACGAATTACGCACGGTTCCTTGGTATAAATCCTGAAATTGCTTTAAGAAGGACAAATGAAAAGTTTATAAACAGGTTCCAGTACGTGGAAAAGAAAATTAATGAAAGCGGCAGACAGATAAATGAATCAAATTTAACTGAGATGGATAAGTATTGGGAAGAGAGTAAAACAAACTTGAAACTTGAAAAAACCAATGATAGAAGTGAATCTATTTAGTTTGCTGAATAGATAGAAGTAACCCCAGCTTTCGAAATGGGCATTCATTTGGAATCAACGGGGTCTAATAATATCAAGGCCAAAAAAAACAACTCCTATAGTAAAGGATAATTCTATTAGAATATTATAAAAAACTGTATAACAATCTTGATGAGTAGGCTTAGTGGAGCGACTATTAAACGCAAATTATGTATTATGCACCGTTTCCGTTTTTAGATTTTTCATAAGCGTCAATAATATCTTTTACCAATTTATGCCTCACTACATCCGACTTTTCAAAGTAAACAAAGCCCACGCCTTCAATTTCTTTTAAAATATCTTTAGCCTGAACAAGTCCGCTTGTAGTTTTAGGCGGCAGATCAATCTGGGTAATATCGCCTGTAATTATGGCTTTGGAATTAACACCAAGCCTTGTCAGAAACATTTTCATCTGCATATCCGTTGCATTCTGTGCTTCATCCAGAATAACAAAAGCATTATTTAAAGTTCTACCACGCATATAGGCAAGCGGCACTATTTCAATAACTCCCTTTTCAAGATAATTCTTTAACTTGTCCGAAGGCATCATATCATCTAACGCATCGTATAAAGGACGAAGATATGGATCAATCTTTTCACGGAAATCACCTGGTAAAAATCCGAGGCTCTCGCCCGCTTCCACAGCAGGACGAGCAAGTACTATTTTACTAACAACACCTCTATTTAATGATGAAACTGCAAATGCTACTGCAAGGTAAGTTTTACCGGTTCCGGCAGGACCTATTGCAAAACAAATATCATTCTTCTGTGCAACCTGCAAATAATTAGTCTGCCCCGGTGTTTTAGCCTTAATAACATCATTTTTAGTATACAGGACAATAGAATCAAATTCTTTTTCATTAATAATTTCTTTTCCTTCAACGGTAAGGCTAAGAATGGTCTCTATATCCGAGCTTTTTAATGCACCGTTTGTATTAAGAACATATACCATCTCTTTAATAACTTTTTCTATAGTATTTACTTCTTCCATTACACCTTTGATAACGACATTTTCCCCTCTTACTGTAATGGAAGCATTAAACTTATCTTCAATTAATTTTAAATTACTATCATTCGTTCCCAATAAAGGGAACATATCCACATTCTCAAGTATCATGCGTTTCTCTACAGCAGTCATCTTCCTCCTTAAAATAAAAAAAAGCCCTTATCATTAAAATAATGACAAGGGCATTTATAATTCATTATAAATGTAAACATTAAACCGGGCAAATTACTTAACAGGAGCCGGTTTATAATTCTTCTTAACTTTATCGTATTTAGCTTTTTCTTCTTCAGTTAAATTAGGAATCTTAAACATTTGTTTAGGATAAATTAAATTAGGATTCTTAATTTGGTCGCGATTAGCTTTATAAATAACCGGCCAAGCAAAACCGTTCCCGTAATAAACAGGTTTCTTAGCAATATTCCACAAGCAATCGCCTTTAACTACAGTATAGTTCACTTCTTTGGGAGCTTCAACCCATGCATCCAAAGCAGCCTGCATCTGGTTATGAACTTTATCAAAGAATTCAGGAAGAGCGCTAATCTTATTAGCTTTTAGAGCGTCAAGATCTTTCTGCCTGTCTGCCTTAGGACCTTCTTTTCTTGAAATTTTTCCATCAAGTTCGGTTACGGCATTTCTAAAATTATCAATATCTGCCTGTGAAGCGCCAAGCATTGCGTATAATTCTTTAATACAATCGTCATAACTTTGAACGTTCTTTGCTTTTAGATTGTTAATATCAACTTGCAAAGCACTGTCTTCGTTAGTTAGACTTGCTTTTTCAGTTGTGAGACGATTCATTTCTGCCTTCCATTCATCTTTCGTCATCTCTTTTTCCTGTGCAAATGCAGCAACGGAAAAAAAGACTAAAAGAGCAAACATACTAATTAAATACCTACTTATTTTCATACAATTCCTCCAATTTCAAATTAATTTTTGAATTTATTAAAAGCGTTATTTAGAAGCCATTTTATCCAAATTAGCTTGAGTTTCTTCTTTTTCTTTATTGCATTGAGCAAGTTTATCCTGTTTTTCAGCTATCTCTTTTTCTAAACTAGCTCTCTGGTCTTTCAATTGATTAGATTGAGTTTGGAGAGAATTAACGTCACTTCTCAGTTGATTTAATTGCGCCATTTCAGCCTCGCTGACACCGCCGCAGCCGCTAAGAAACGCAGTAGTAACTACAAACGCAGCTACTATTGCAGTGTTTCTAACGATTTTTACAATCTTCATACTAGAACCTCCAATAAATAATTTTTAGTATATTGATTAAATATTTCGATTAATGAACTATAAAATTAAAGCCTATCTGAAAAAATTCAACTTTTTTTATTTCATTACAAAATAAGTTTTTATAAGCGGTATTATATATAATAAATTAGGACAATAAATTCAAGCAAATATTGCCTTTATTCATTTTTTTATTTTTTAATACAATTACTAAATCAATCGTTTTTCAACAAAACTTGTATAAGTATTACCCGCTATAATTAAATGATCGTATACAGGAATGTCCAATATCTTTCCTGATTCTATCATCTTTTTAGTAATAGCTATATCTTCATTACTCGGCTCGGGGTTACCGCTCGGGTGATTATGAAGAAGAATGATGCTTGCAGAACTGTTCTCAATTGCAGCCCTGAATATTTCTCTTGCATGAACTACACTTGAATTCAGGCTACCGATAGAAATTGTCTCAAATTTAATTATTTTATTAGCTGAATTCAGACAAACCAAAACAAACCTTTCTTTTATTTCATCTTTCAGCAACGGTATGAAAATATCGGCAATATCTTTAGGAGATGTAATTTTCTTTTCCGAGTACCACTTAGATTGAGATAGTATTCTTTTACTAATTTCAAATGCCGCTAATAAGGTTACTGCCTTGTCTTTTCCTATCCCAAGATTTTTTACAATCGAAGAAAAGGGCTTTGAAGCAATAACAGCAAGATTCCGGTTATCGTTAACTAAGCTGTGGGCTATACTTAATACTGATTTCCCTTTAGTACCCGTCCTAAGAAGGATTGCAATAAGTTCCGCATCCGTAAGACTTTGGGCACCTCTAAGCAATAATTTTTCACGCGGCCTGTCTTCTAATGGAAGATCTTTTACTCTTAGCATTACTATCCTGCTTTCAACTTTTGTTCATTAACAGATAATGTTAAACAAAATCCGTCAAACTAAAATCTTAATCCTTATCTTAAACTATCTTTTAGACATACAAGGATTTCAATTATGATTAGGAACGGGGATAAAATTAAGCGTAGATTAAATTCGTTTCTTTAGTTTATTTGCTCAGTTTAAACTTATCTACTAATTCAAATTTTCCGTCTTTATAACGAAGAATATTTACAAACTTATTTATCCTGCTTTTATCAAAATAAATTCTGTTATGGTAACCATTAAAAATAGTTCCTGCAACAATTTCATTTTTTATTTCAGTAGGGCTAATATTGAAGTCTTTCACTTCAGATAAAAGGAACTCTGCCGCATCATATCCATAAAGCACATTCCGGTTTACTTCCTTATTGGTTTGGTTTACAAATCTTTTACTAAAAGATTGAAATGATGTATCGCTATAATCGAGAAAGTAATCGGATGAGAATGTCAATTTATTGCTTAACACAGGATAAGATTCATATCCTTTTGCAAGGAACCAATCCTGATTTCCGTATAAAGGCAGTTCAAAATTGTACTTTGCAAATTGCGAAAGCAGGTAAGGGACAATATTTTTATTAAACAGCGGAATGAATAAACCATCGATTTGTAATGAGTCATCGACAATTTTAGCAATTTGTTCATCAAAAGATAAGCTATTACTGTTGAAGGTTTGGTGGATAATAATTTCTCCGCCAATGTTTTCAAATTCTTTTATAAATGAATTTGCAATAGTTGCAGAGTAATTATCAATTGAATTAAGAACCGCCATTTTACTTTTATTTTCGACAAAATAAATGTACTCTGCAAGAATTCTCCCCCTTATTAAAAATGAGGGATTAGCCTGGAAAAAATTCGGATAAACATCAGTTAGGCTGTCATCTGTAGCTGTAGGAGAAATAACTGGTATGCCGGTATTCTTAAATGCCTTCAGCGTCATTTTAACTTCATCACTGTAAATAGGGCCTATTACAGCTTTTAGTGATTGAAATTTGATAAGCTCATCTTTTATTTTTTCTATTTGTTCTTTATTTCTACCGGTATTTTTTATTACCAGTCCTACTTTCCTTTCATTTTGTTTATTGTATTCAGAAAAGGCAAATTTAATTCCCTCCAAAATCTCAGAAGCTGTTATATAATCTTCACCATTAGGGGCGGAATATAGCGGAAACAAAGCTGCTATTAACGGTGAATCAGTTAAACGCTTTTCATCTTCAATATGGTTGTACAAAGTTGCAGCTTCGCCTTTTTCTTCGGATTCCGGGTACAGTTTAAGCAGTTCTAAAAATGAATTTTCAGCGTTTTCTCTTTTGTTATTTTGCAGATATGATTTGCCGAGAACAAGCAGAACAAACGGCTTTGTCTTATCGCCGGATAAGCTGTCATAAACAAATTTAATCTGCCAAGTTGATAAATAATTACGCGCAATATTTTCTGCGTTTGTCATTGCATAACTTAGATAAAAAGGAGATTTGGAAGAATTAATAAGAGAAATAAGTTCATTAAAAGCAAGGTTATAATTTTTTTGCTCAACAAATATTTCCGTCAGGGTTAATTTTGCTTCATCGGTATAATTGCTTGAAGGAAATCTTATAAGGAATTCATTTAAGGTATTTTTTCCAGCTTCATAATTTTTTAGAGCTGCTAATGATTTACCTGCAAAGATATAAGATATTGTTTTTTGAGGACTATAATCATCATCTGTGTTCATTATGCCATTAAAGATTTGCCAGGCAGCTTCAAACTTAGATGAATCGTACAATTGAATTGCATGATAGAAGCTTGTACTTATTTTTTCAGAATCTTTAACTGTCTGTGCGAATGATCCGGGAAAAAATAGAATTAAAAGAGCGACTAAAAGGCTTTTAAATTTTGGCATCTAAGACCACATTGTTGTTTAATAGAGAAACAGCCTGGCTTTTACCTTCCAGTGCAATTTTATTTTCGGGATCAAGTTTAACTGCTATATCATAATAACCAAGCGCATCCTTAGTCTTATGGGCCTTTAAACAAGCTTCGGCAAGTTTGGTATAAATATCTGACGAAGCGCATTCAATTGATTGAATATACTTTAAGAAATTTTTTTCCGCTCTGAGATAATCTCCCAGTTTAAGATAAATTTTTCCTGCCCATTCAAAAGGCGATGATTCTCCATTGTTAAGTTTTATTGCTTTTTCTATAAAATTCAGGGCATGAGTATACATTCCGAGATTAAAATATGTTTCCGCGTATATCTGGTTTAATTCCCAGGAGTCTGAATACATTATTTCAGCTCTATTAGCGTAAGTAAGTGCACTTTCGTAATTCTTAAATATAAGTTCAATCTTTGCAAGATAAATATTTGCCTCATTCAGAAGATCAGACTGCCTATTGTAGGAAAGAAAATTAAGGAAGTTTATTTTTGCAGGCTCATATTCTTTTAACATAAAGTGGGCATAGCCGATAAAGAAGGATATTATAGGTTCATCCTGAGGCATTATAAAGCTTAAAGTTTCGATTGCATTATCCCATTTTAAATTTTTTAGAAAGAATTGACCGAGGAATAATCTTACTTCTTTATTTTCAGGATCATTAGATAGAAAGTCTTTCAGCAGGTTTGCAGCGGGCGTAATATTGCCCAAATGTTCATACAAATTTGCAAGGCGCAAATATAATTCTACTGAACGGGGATATTCTTCAAGAAGGGAACTATAAACCTGAACAGCATGAAGTGGCTTGCCCTGAGCTTCAAAATCGCCGGCAATCTTCATTTTATGATTGAACTCGTATTTCTGATCCAATTTTTATTCCCATTCAATTGTTGAAGGGGGCTTTGAACTGATATCGTAAACGACCCGGTTTATTCCGCGGACTTTATTAATAATCTGGTTTGAAACATTTCCAAGAAAATCATAATTAAAATTAAACCAATCTGCGGTCATACCATCCACTGATGTAACAGCACGAAGGGCAAGGACATTATCATACGTCCTTGAATCCCCCATTACACCAACAGATTGAACGGGCAATAATACGGCAAATGCCTGCCATATTTTATTGTATAAACATGCCCTTTTAATCTCGTTTATGAAAATATCGTCAGCCTCGCGCAAAATGTTAAGTTTTTCTTTTGTAATATCGCCTAAAATTCTTACAGCAAGCCCGGGGCCGGGAAAAGGATGACGCTCAATAAACTCTTCAGGAATATTTAGTTCCCGTCCAACATTTCGTACTTCATCTTTAAATAATTCCCTGAATGGTTCAATCAACTTAAGTTTCATCTTATCAGGTAAACCGCCCACATTATGATGTGTTTTAATTGTCACGGAAGCCCCTTTAACTGAGGTTGATTCAATTACATCGGGGTATAGCGTACCTTGTACAAGAAATTTTGTATCACCATGCGCCTTTGCTTCTTTTTCAAATATTTCAATGAAAGTATTGCCGATAATTTTTCTTTTCTTTTCCGGATCGTATACTCCTTTTAAGTTTTCGAGAAACCTATCAGATGCATCTACATGATAGTAATTAAGATTCAGCTTTTCATTAAACATAGCGCCAATTTGTGCGCTTTCGTTTTTTCTCATCATCCCGGTATCAATGTGAATACATATGAGATTTTCACCGATAGCTTTTTTTACCAGAACAGCAGCAACAGTCGAATCCACTCCACCGCTAAGTGCACAGATAGCTTTGGAAGTGCCAATTACTTCCTTAATTCTTTTAATATTACTTTCAACAAAATTATGAGGTGTCCAATCTCCTTTACACCTGCATACTGTAAATAGGAAGTTGCGGATAATCTTTATTCCCTCCTGTGTGTGCATCACTTCGGGATGAAATTGAACACCATAAATATTTTCTTCTTCGTTGGAAATTGCACAGATTGGTGAATGGTCAGACTCGGCTATAACCTTAAAATTATCAGGTAAATTTGTAAGAAAGTCGCCATGACTCATCCATACAGTAGAATTATTTGAAACATTCTTGAAAATATTTGATTCGCTGGTTATACGAAGAATTGCTTTACCATATTCCCTGTTTTTTGCAGTTTCAACTTCTCCGCCCAGTATTTTGCCGATTAATTGTAAGCCATAACAAATTCCAAGAATAGGTATTCCGAGCTTCAATATTTCCTTTTCAAGGTAAGGCGCTCCCTCATCATTCACACTCATAGGCCCGCCCGAAAGAATTATCCCAATCGGTTCTATCCGTTTTACCTGTTCCAGCGTAATAGTGTGGGGATAAATTATCGAATAAACATTCGCTTCCCTTACTCTTCTTGTAATCAGTTGTGAATATTGTGCACCAAAATCGATTATTAATATAGTTTCTCTTTCCATAGCAATAAGTTTGATTTTTTATATTAAGATTCGTTTAAATATAACACTACCGGAAATGAAATTCATTTAAATAACATTGGTATAATGAAATCCTAAAATAAATTATTGAATTATTCGAAATAAAAAGTTATAGATTGATTATTGACCGATTAACTGCTTATAGGCATCACTATCAAGAAGTCCGTCTAATTCGCTCTTATCTTCAATCCGAATTTTTATTATCCATCCCTCTCCATAGGGATCGGAGTTAATCAGCTCAGGGGTGCCTGCAAGAGCTTTATTAATTTCCAAAATCTCACCCTTGCAAGGTCCATAAATGTCGCTTACCGTTTTAACTGCTTCAATTGTACCAAAAGATTGTCCTGCTAATATTGCAGTTAAAGCAGGTTCTATATCGACGAAAACGACATCACCTAATTCTCCCTGTGCATATTCGGTAATTCCGATAGTGCCATTATTACCCTCTACAAAAATCCATTCATGGTTTTTTGTATATTTTAAATTATCCGGGAAATTCATATTTAGCCTCAATTATAAATTAGCTGTTTACCCGTAAAAACCGGGATTTAAATTAATAATTTAACTTACACTTTCATAAATATTCTTTATATAACCCATATTTTTAGTATGACTATTCCCAAGGAATAATCCGGAGATATCGACAGTTTAAATTTTATCGGCTTTATTCGCAAGAGTTGCAATAGCAAGCCTCAAATTGCAAACAATTTTGATTCAGTCATTCCCCAAAGAAGTACCTTTGGAATATTCCTTTGGGAAAAGCCGGATATGTTTTGCAATTAGTATTCCCCGACATAAACCCGCATGTAGGCAGGTAAGTTTACCGGAGTAATTTTAAATTATCTTTTGTACAAAGTGACTTAAAAATATTAAAGTTTCAATTATTTAAACTCAAAAGTATCAAGAAAACCAGTATCAAAATTTCCGTTTATAAATCTTCTGTCTTCAAGAACTTTCAAATGAAAAGGGATAGTAGTTTTAATTCCTTCAATTACAAACTCTTCAAGAGCTCTTCTGCCTCTTGTCAGCGCATGATTTCTATTCTGCCCCCAAACAATTAGCTTGGCAATAAGAGAGTCATAATAAGGAGGGATACAATAAGAGTCATAGATGTGTGTATCAACCCTGACCCCAAACCCTCCGGGGCAATGGAGTGAAAGAATTTTCCCCGGTGAAGGCCTGAAGTTATATTCCGGGTCCTCGGCATTTATTCTGAATTCAATACTATGACCATTTGGTTTGGAAGGAAGAGTTTCAACATTTTCACCGGCAGCAACCAACACCTGTTGTCTTACAAGATCAACACCATACACCCATTCGGTTACAGGATGTTCTACTTGAATCCTTGTATTCATCTCCATAAAATAAAAATGCTTATGCTTATCGACAAGGAATTCAATGGTACCCGCTCCTTCATAATTGACCGCTCTAACACCAAGCAATGCAGCTTCACCCATTTTTTCCCTTAGCCCCTGGTCCAAAACAGGGGATGGAGATTCCTCAATTAACTTTTGATGTCTCCTTTGAACTGAACAATCTCTTTCACCATAATAATATGCGTTACCGTGCATATCACCAAGCACCTGTATTTCTACGTGGCGGGGACTTTCAATAAACTTTTCTATATAAACATCGGCATTGCCAAAGCCTGCTTCCGCTTCAACTTTTGCCGTTTGGAAAGCATTTTCAAATTCGTCCGATTCCCAAACAATCCTCATGCCTTTGCCTCCGCCGCCAGCAGAAGCTTTTATTATCACAGGAAGGCCTATTACTTCAGAAATTTTTTTGCCCTCCTCAACATCGTTAATTATACCCTCACTTCCGGGAATAACCGGTACGCCGTTCCTCTTCATTGTCTCTTTAGCAAGGGACTTATCACCCATTGCTCTAATCATTTTAGGAGAAGGTCCTATAAATTTTATATCAGATTCGGCACAGATCTCAGAAAAGTTAGCATTCTCAGCAAGAAAGCCATAACCGGGGTGAACAGCATCTGCACCTGTAATATGAGCTGCAGAAATAATAGATGGAATCTTTAAATAACTTTCTTTACTTGGAGCAGGGCCAATGCAAACAGCTTCATCGGCAAAAGTAACGTGAAGGGAATCTTTATCTGCTTCAGAATAGACTGCAACGGTTTTAATACCCAGTTCTTTGCATGTTCTGATAATTCTTAAAGCGATTTCGCCCCTATTGGCGATTAATATTTTATTAAACAAAATTTCCTCGAAGTCTTAGACAAGCATCAGCTCGTCTGAATTAAAAATAGAGGCTGACTATATTCAACGGGACGACCGTTTTCGACAAGAATTTTAACAATTTTCCCGTTAATATCCGATTCAATTTCATTCATTAATTTCATTGCTTCAATAATACATAAAACGGACCCGGAAGAAACAGCATCGCCTACATTAACGTAAGCATCTGCATCTGGTGCAGGGGCTCTGTAAAATGTGCCTACAATCGGTGATTTTATTTCGTGCAAGTTTGCTTGTTTTTCTGCCGTAGAGGCAGATATTTCTTCAACAACATTTTTTAAAACCGGTTGCTCTCCGACAGGTTGGCTTATTATCACATGCTGTTGACCATCTGTTCTGTAGCTTCTGATTTTTTTAGCAACCTTAATTCTTAATCCGTTTTCTTCTACTTCAAGGTCAGTAATTTCACTTGTATCCACAATACGAACAAGTTTTTTAATTAGATTTAAATCCATTTAATAACCTTTAGTTTAAGATTTTGCTCTTTCCACATAACCGCCAATCCTGGTATCAATTTTCAAAATGTCCCCAACATTAATAAATAGCGGAACATTGATAATTGCGCCTGTTTCTAATGTAGCAGGTTTATTAGCACCAGTTGCTGTATCACCCCTAAACCCGGGTTCTGTCTCGGTCACTTTTAAGTTTACAAAAATCGGAATCTCAACATTTATAATTTCAGTACCGTTAAATAGAATTTCTACTTCAACACTCTCTTTTAAATAATTTACACCGTTGCCGAATATTTCTTTCGGAACATTTATTTGTTCAAATGTATCATTATCCATACAAATTAAAAAATCTCCCTCAC
>CAZUCY010000071.1:0-14019 GCA_964618785.1 uncultured Ignavibacteriaceae bacterium
TCAGCATCTTTTTATTCATAAAATACTCCCTCCCTGTTTGAATGTTATATTAAAATTTTAAAATATTTACTCTATAAAGTATTGTTTTTAAAATTTCTTATCTTAACATTGGCTTGTCTCTCCCAATTACATATTCCCCGAAGAATTTCACAATCGTCTTTGAAGAAATATTCTAGCCAGGAAAGAGTAAGGTCGTGCTGCATCAATAATTTCTAATTGTTTAAATAAATGGTACAAAGAATTTATCGAAATACATATTTCATGTAAAATATGATCCAATTATTTTATTTTTTTCTTATTATTCAAACTATTAATTTAATTTGATATTAAACTAAAATTATTCGACATTATTTTTAGAATTATACTAAAAAAACCAGGTTCATAGGATTAAACTTATAAGTTCAACGTTGCTTTATTTAAAGATTTTTTAAGAAATGAAAAGAAATTGGAAAACCTGGATTAAAAAAGTCACTTAATTTGGAGCGGTATGCGGATAACTACCGCTTTATTTTTAATATTTGAATTTATTGCTTTGCAGAACATCGATGCCGGAATAGGACTTCCTGATAAGCAAACCGAAGAGATGAATTAATACGGCTCCGGTTAAACCGACAAGCATAGGTTCAACCTCCCCTAAAATTTTCGCATCCTTAAAATAATCTTGCCGGATAAAAAACCATGAAATACTTAGCAGTACTGCGGTAATCATTTCAACTAACAGAACATTATTGTTGATTCTTAATTTTAGATAATATGCACTGATAACAGGAAGTATAATTCCCGGAATGCAAAACGATCCTATCGTATACCAAATTTCAATTACTGACGGAACCAGAAATGCCAGAACAATAGACAACACCCCTGCAATTATTAATCCTAGAACAGTAAACCACTTTAATCTATTCTCGCTTATTTTTTCGCTTAACCTAAAAATAAAATCCCTGCTGATTGTTGTAGCGCTTAGAAAATAAAAGCTGTTTAATGTTGACATAATTGACGCAAACATCGCCGCATAAAAAATCCCTTTAATTCCCGGGCCAAGAATTTTTTCTGCAAAAAGAGGAAAGGACAAGACCGGATTTTTCAAACCGGGTAGAAGCGCTCTTGCATATAATCCGGTAGTCGTTGTAAGAAAATCAAATAATGCAAAGAAAACAATTGAAATCATAATTCCCAGCTCTGCCGTTCTTGCATTATTAGCAGAATAACATCTCTGATGAAAGCCGGGGTCGGCAAAAGTCCACAATGCAATTAAGAACCACACAATAATAAATGTTGGTGAAGCTCCGCCCGTCATTTGAAGATGTGTAGGAGGCAAGTTTTTTTCAAGAAATGGAAGCGCGCCATAATTACTTATTGCTATTATAACTACAACAATAAATCCGCCGAACATTACAAAAAATTGGACAATATCTGCATGAACATTTGAACGAAAGCCGCCTTTAAATTGGTAAGCTATAGACAATAGTACACCTAGGATAAGGCTTACAATAATTCCGGTTCCAAAAAGCAACGAAATTAAATTTGCAGTCATTAAGAGGTAAGGAGCAGGAGAAACTAACACAAATACTATTATAGCAGAAATCAGACCGACTTTCTTCCCATACACTTGCGAAAGTTTATCTGGAATGGTAAAAAGAGAAGCAGTCCGGACTTTTTTAGCAAAAAACAGAGCAAATAAAAAAGCGAACAAATAATAAGGTACTCCCTGAGTGAACCAACTCATTAGACCGTACCTGTATGTGAACTCCCCTATTCCAAGAATACCCCCGTACCATGTAGAAACATTTGTTAAAATAAAAAGGAACAATCCGACTTTTCTGCCGGAAAGCAGATAATCATTAGGTTCGTTTATAGTCCGTTTTCCAAAATAAAAGCCAAAACCAAGCACTAAGGCAAAGAAAAGGAATACTATTGCATAATCTAAAAGACTAAATGATATCATTCTTTTTTATATTGTCAAAATCCCGAATAATAAAAATTTTTCCACCTGTAATAGTCAACTTTACTTTGTCCGTAACTGCTATATTGCTTGTACTTTCTCTAACCCCAAATGGCAGCGGGAAGCTTTTTAATGGGTATTTTAATCCTTCTGATTTAATTTTTGTTTTTTGATTAAACCCATAAAGTGAAATTATTTCCTGAGGGAATGTTTTTAATTCGATATTACCTGTACAAGCGGAAAGATATGATGTCCCTGCTATAAGGCTTAATTTGATCTTATTAAAGAATTTCAACATAATTCCCAGGTTGCAGAATGTATGATCCAGCCTGTCGCCGGTAACTCCAATTAATATTGCTTCAGATATTTTTTTGCTTATGGCAAATTTCAGACATTTTTCCACATCCGTATCATTCTGCCTTCTTATTTTTTTAATAATTGATTTGCCCCTGAAATAATTTAAAGTCGATTCGTTAATTGAATCCAGATCACCAATGATAAAATCGGGGATAAGATTTAATTTCCTTGCAGAATTAGCGCCTCCATCGGCGCAAATTAAGGTGTTAAAATGCCTGTCCGTCAGAAATTTTATTACGCTCTTCCGCGGCGGCTTGCCGTTTGCTAAAATGATACACTTTTTCACAATTTTACTTTTAATTATTTCAATGAAAATATGCAAGGCAATCAAGCTGATTGCCCAACAAAATATCATAAACCTATTTGAACACCAGCCATAATATTTCTATCCGCCATCGGAAAAAACTCGCCGCCGATAGCGCTTGCGGAATACAGTCTGTCAAAAATATTATTTATTTGTATAAATATCTTTGACGGCGTAAGAGCCGGAAATTCCTGGAACTGATATGATACATAAAAATCTGCCGCAAAGTAGCCATCGTTTTTATTATCAGGGTAGGAAACAAACCCGGGATATTCAATAAGATACTGATTTAGTTTATCGGCAAAATCATCGGAATAGAAATAACCGACATATTTGCCAAGAAACTGGACAAACAAATTCTTATTTGTGTAAGTTACTCCGAAGTTTGTTAAGAAATCCGGTGAGCCGGTAATATTATTTCCGTTGAGGCTGATAGAATTAGTTGAATCAATAAAATATAAACCTGATATTATCCTGTTTTTACTTAATGATGCATTTGCAGTTAAATCAAAACCATCCGGCAAATGAAATGCAGTTGATAGTTCGATGCCCCTGTGCTCAGTCTCATTCATATTACTTTCTAAAGGCTGTCCGTAAATATCAACTTTTCCATTTGCGACAATTTCATCATTAAAAAACATGTAAAAAAAGTTTAGATTGACCGAGATATTATTATTTACAAATGAATACCCCAGTTCAAAATCATTCATAGTCTCCGGTTTAACCAACGGATCGCTGTAATTATAGGTACCATTTAAGTTTTTTGCAAAATTTGGTTCATAGCCTCCGCTTGATTCATCGGCTTCGTAATAATCGGGGAATCTAGGTTCGTTTGAAACCCTCGCAAAAGAGAAAAATAAACTTTGCGAATGATCAATCTTAAAATTAGCTCCAAATTTCGGATTAATAAATAAATTACTTACGGAAAAATCATTATTCAGAAACTCTTCATTATAAAATCTATATTGATGATACGCCAGTTGAATTTCTGCCAAAAAGTTTATGTTATCCGATAAGTTAAAAGAATCATGTATGTACCCGTTGGCAACATCTTTAGCTCCGTTATAATAATAAAACCTGTAATTTGGGGATAATCCGTCGGGAAGGTCCTGCCCAAAAACAATGCTGCCCCAGTGTACTGAATGGTTAGTTCTAAAATCGCCGCCGATAATAAGCTCACCGTTTGGATGATTGATACTTAATCTTGGATCCCAGCCATATTGTGTATTGTCATCTTCGGCTTTGATTAATACATCATTCGGATTTTGCGTTGGGTATAATCCATATTGGGAACTTATTCTAAGATAAGCTGTATCTGCCCAGGAACCATCATAATCAAAGAAGCCTGATCCGAAAACAAGGAATAAGGCAGAGTTGAAAGTCACATCCGGGCTTATTCTATATTCATTCATTAATTCAAAATGGGGCTGTGAATAGTTTTCTATTTCCTCAGGCCTTCTAACGACCGTATAAGTATATTGACCGTTTTCCTCTCCCCAATCCGAGTAATTTGCAGTTCGTAAATTCCTATTGAATATAGCAAACTTTGGGAGACCTGTATATGCCAACCCATCGGCAATCGGACCGCCGTAGATATCTATTTGTGTAGTAAGATTTTCGTCATACCTTAGGGCAGAAAGATAATAGGCATTGTACTGTACCCAGGAATTATCCCTGTAACCGCCGCTTAAAATTTGAGAGAGGCTGGCATATATAGAATATTTTTCATCAAATAATCCGCTTGAAAAAGAAGCACTATATTTTTTGGTATCATAACTTCCTGCAGCGGCAGAGAAATTCACTTCAGAATGATTTGCAAAAGCCGATGTAATAATATTGATAGAACCGCCAATAGCAGGGTTACCCACAACTCCGGAACCAGCGCCTCTTTGAACCTGTATAACATCGGCTTTTGCTAATAAATCCGGGAAATCAATCCAGTACACATCATGATCCTCCGGATCATTCTGGGGTATACCGTTTATAGAAACCGAAATCCTGGTCTGGTCAAAACCTCTAATAGTAAGATGATTGTAACCAATGCCGTTTCCATTTTCCGAGTAGAAGTACGTTGAGGGTAATTGCGAAAGATATTGCGGTACATCCTGGACAATATAATTCTGTTGAATCTCACTTTGAGTAATTTTATTAAAAGCAACCGGTGTAATGCCTTCCTTATCAATACTACCTTCCACCAAAACCGTTTGAGCCGGTATTAATTTAGGTTGAAGTTTAATTAATACTTGCGAATTCAAATCTAATTTTAATAATGATACTCTTGCAGTAGAGTAACCGATAAAACTAACCGTTAAAACATCGCTTTTATTTATATCAATAAATAAAGTGAACTCACCGTTGGAATTTGTGGTACTTCCAATACTATTATTTTGAACAAATACATTTGCATTTGATAGAGGCTTTAAAGTTTCCGCATCAATAACCTTCCCCACAATAGCTGTTTGCTGGGCAAAGATAAAAGAATTAATAAATAAAAAAAGAATAACTAAGTATTTCATTTTTCTTCCTTTCAAAAAAAAAGCCGTTTATAGAAACGGCTAAAACTTAATTATTCTTCTAGCCCGTTTCCCTACGCTGGCATTATCCAGATCAGGTCCTAGGGTTTGCTCTCAGTCATACCCGAAAAAATCGGGTTCAACACCCCTAACGGCTCAATATTTATAATTATTTTTAATTAACGTCTAAATTTTCTCCGGTTTTATAATAAAAATATAAAGAAAATAAATTTATTCAACTCTCAATTTTTGTCCAACCTTAATTTCGTTGTCTGATAAATTGTTCATCTTTTTCAATTGATTTACAGAAATTTTAAGACCCTGAGCTATAGAAGAAAGAGATTCACCTTTAGCAACCCGATGAATTCTTGATTCGTCTTTTGAAGGTTTTTCTTTTAAAGTTTTTCCGCCGGTTTTTTCTTTTACTTCTTTAGCAGAAGCATCAGTTCCGGATTTAATTACAAGTTTGGACCCTGCCGAAATATCGTTATCATCAAGTTTATTCCACTTTCTAAGATCGGCGGCAGAAACATTATAACGATTTGCTATCCGGCTGATAGTATCACCGTGTTTAACTTTATAAACAGAGGATGAACCGGCATTAGCTGAGCTTTTATCCGTTATATCATTTACAGCTACATCGGAATAAATTTTTAATGTTTTTCCGGCTTCTATTTTATTACCCTTTAATCCATTCCATTTTTTGATGCTGGCAACCGGAATTTTGTATAATTCCGCGATCTGACCAATTGCATCGCCTTGTTTAACTTTATAATAATTTAGGTTAGCAGAGTATTTCGGGGAATTGTCGCCTAAAGAAGATTGATTATCGTTTTCAAATATTTTAAGAGTCTGACCTGCTTTAAGGTTATCGTCCTTTATTCCATTCCAGTGTTTCAAAGTAACAACCGGGACACCAAATTTAGAGGCAAGTTCAGTAATGGAATCACCTCGTTTAACTTTGTAGTTATAAACATTTGTTTTTGAATGCGCCGAACTACTTCCAACTGAAGCAATATATTTGTTCGAATTGTCCAAATAAACTTTTAATTTTTTGCCTGCGACAACTTTATTACCTGAAAGATGATTCCATTGCTTTAATGAATTAACATTAACTCCAAAGCGTAAGGCAATGTTCTTAAGGTTCTCGCCTTTTTTAACTTTATAAGTAATAAAATCATTTTTACTGCTTAAAACAGGCGCCTTAACGGAAGACTTTTCAATTGAGGTTTGATTATCTAGACTGGCATAGAAGTCTTTTTTATCTGCTGAAACATAAACAGTTAAATCCTGTCCGACAGTAATGCTTTTAGTATATGAGATATTATTCCAATTTCTGATATCAATTACTCTTGAATTAAAAAGATCGGCAATTCCCAAAAGGCTGTCTTTTTTCTTTACTTTGTAATGAACCGGAACCAATCCTTCGGGAACAATGGCGCTATCGGATACGGCAGAATTATCATCATCAGATTTGCCATTATCTTCTACAGAAGCTAATTCCTCGGGAACAGACTCTTTCTTAACACTATCCGAATTTACGTTTTTATTTAAGGTAACATACGGTGAGACATATTCTTCAGAATCCGTATTATCGACAACCTTATTTTCGACAACAGAGTTGCCGGCAACCGGGTTATTAGCAAGAGTCGTATCCTCGCCTGCAGTCTCTGTATTAGAATTATAAGCAACATTATCTTCGGAAATATTGGCAACCGGTATTCTTAACTTAATTCCGCTGTATAACCTTGAACGAACGGAAATATTATTAGCATCCGCAAGATCATATTTGGAAACGCCGTATTTGGCGGCTACTTTAGCAAGAGTCTCGCCTTTTTTAACAGTGTGAACAACATAATTCCTAATAGCGCTTTGAGGAATATTAGCAACATTTGCGGCAAAAGTCTGAAGAGAAGATTGCGGGATTTTAAGCGAGTAACCGTTAGGAAGACCAGCAGGCGTACTCATCTGAGTAAGTTCGGGGTTCAATTCCTGAATAGTCTCCAAGTCCACCCCGGCGCATTTAGCAAGATAATTCAAATCAATTGCGCCTTTAACAGAATATGTAGAATATTCAAGAGGTTTTTCAAAATTTATATTTTTGAATCCGTATTTTTCAGGATTCATTGCAATCAAACTTGCTGCAATGTATTGAGGAATATAGCTTCTTGTTTCCCGTGGAAGATATTCCTTAGCAGTCCAAAAATCATTAGAACCGGATCTATTAACTGCACGTGTAATTCTTCCTTCGCCGGCATTATAAGCAGCCAAAACAAGATACCAATCTCCCAAATCATTATAAAGGTCTTTCAAGTGAGTTGCAGCGGCTAAAGTTGATTTTTCAGGGTCTCTTCTTTCATCAAAATAAAAGTCCGAACGAAGACCGTACAACCTGCCTGTAGATTTAATAAACTGCCAAAGCCCAACAGCGCTTGCCCAGGATCTGGCAACCGGGTTTATACCGCTTTCAACCATGGTTATGTATATAAGCTGTTTAGGCAAATGCTGCTGTTCGAAGATTTTTGTCATCATAGGAAAGTACTTACCGGAACGTTCCAGCCAAAGCTGCATATGATTACGACCCCTTCCGGTAAAATAATCTATATATTGATCAACATACGAATTCTCAACCAAAGGAATTTCGGATGAAACCGTGACAGATTTAGATTCCTGCCTTTTTTCATCTGTTCCAATTTTAATCTCAGGAACCGATTTCCCCATCCATTCCTCCAAAGCCGCAAAGGAAACGTTTGACGGCAATTCGGGAAGGCTGTCTACATATTTTTTATAATCCTCGATTATTGATTTTTCTAATTCAATGTAGGCTTCGTTTTCTTCAATACCCGGGTAATAACTAAGATTATTTATAATTCGCAGAGCAGATTCGTAGTTATTTACCGCTTCTACAGTGCTATTTTGCTCCTGTTTTGCAAGCGCTACAATATAATATTGGCGTGCTTGCTCTAACATTTCTGAAACTATACTAATTTTTTGAACTTCTGTCTGTGTTTCTTTAGAATTTTCATTCTTTGCTATCTCTTTATTTGTTCCACAAGAGCTAAAAAGCAGAGCAAATAAAGAAATAGCAACAAACGGTAAAATTCGTTTTTGCATGTTTACTCCATTTATTTAAGATTTACGATTTTAATATAAGACCTATATTTTTCTTAATCAAGTAAAAAGTTAGCTAAAATGAGATAATCTATCAATATTCAATGAGTTACCAAAAAAAATATGTTATAGAGAGATATTTTTGTTCATTTTTCAGACATTTTTATCAATTTTCGTTTTCAAGAGCTAAAGTCAATAACTAATTTAATTTGATTTTAGTTTCAGGTAATAATATCTCATTGCCTAAAAGCTACTTAACGCAACCTAAATACGAATTTGCAATCTTTATAATACTCGAACAATTCTTTATTAAGTTCAGCTATCCTGACGGATTATTCTCATAACCGGACAATAATTTTTCAATTTTGATTTTTAAGGAATGGAAGGAATCAGATTGTATATTCAAATCATTGGTTCTAAGGATGTCTATCGTATCAGCAACTTTGCCGGGGCGCCTTGTCATAAGGAAGATTTTATCCGAAAGTAAAACAGCATCGCTGATATTCGTTAAAGCTATTATAATGGTGACACATATTTTTTTTGGGAGTTCGGTAATAAGATTGAAAATTTCTTTTTTTGTTTCACCATGTAAATTTTTTAAAGGTTCATCAAGCAAAATAATTTTTGGTCCGGCAGCAAGAGCGCGGGCCAAAGAAATCCTGAACCTGAAGCCGAGACTATTATTATCCGGGAAATGGGTTTCATAACCTTCGAGCCCTACAAGAGAAATAGTTTCATTGACATTATTAACAATACTTGTCGTTTTATATTCTTGCCTGCGGACAGCAAATTCCACATTTTGCCGAACATTTAACCAGGGGAATGAGGATGGGTTTTCCGGGATAAAGACGATATCTCCTGCCGGTTTATGATAATGTTTACCTGATAAATATACCTCACCATCGGAGGGTTTTTCCACCGCGGAAATAATTTTTAATAAGGATGTTAATTCAGAAGCTGAAGCGGCTACAAAAGAAATAATTTGTCCTAATGGTTCCGGTTTTTCTATATTGAAATTTACTTTATCAAGGATTCTCACCTTTGAGCCGGCTAGACCGTGCACCGTTTTGGAAATATTTTTTACTTCAAGAAGAATTTCCCGGTTCAATCAAGGCTCCAATGATAAAATTTATTCTTAAAATACTTAATTAATTGTGCGCTTAAATAAATTGAAATACCGACAATAATAGAGACAGTAAATAAGGCGGAAAGGTCGTTGTAGCTAAGAGCTAAGCGGTAAATTCTACCCAGCCCGTATCCACCTTTTATGAATTCAAATGCAATTAAAACGGACCAGATATTAAACTGAAGAACAATTAAATATTTAATAACAGAAGGCTGAATAAATTTCCATATTACCTTTTTTGCAATAACACTTTCGGCAACCCCGAGAGACTTTGCCGAGTTGATATATTCATTCTTAACTTTTGCCGCGTCTTCATTCACCTTAATTATAATGGAGAATAAGGCTATTAAAAAAGCGAACAAATATTCGATAAATGCAGAGCCGGGGAGCCAATAAATAAGAAATAACCCAAATACTATAGCAGGAATATAATTAGAGAACCAGTGCAGAGATAATAAAAACTCCGAGACAAAATGATTTTTTCTTACAATATACCCGCTCAATAATAAAATCAAGAAATATGCAAGCAATATTGAAAGATAAACTGCAGAAATAGTTACGGTAAAATTAAACAGCAGCCTGTAATAATTCCATAAAGCGCTGAATGACATAAGAACAACGGACGGCTTTGGTAAAATATTATTAGACGGTAATATGAATTCAAAAAGAAGAATCCATAAAATCAGATAAGAAATGATATATTTATAAAGATTTTTAGCCGGAGCTGTTTTTAATCTCACGCGATCTATTCCCGTAAAGTTAGAGATTGAAAATAGTTTCAAAAACGTGTTTTAATATATCTAAAGGAAAACTTTAAAACAAAGAAATTTATTCTATTTTTACTTTAAGACCAACCTTCAATTCTTGATTATCGCAAAGGGAATGAGCATGAACTCACACCCAGATCTGAACACGAACTCATCCCGTTAACGGGAAGGAACTCATATTGAGCTATTATATTATTTTAATTTAATTATCTTAATGCAAATTTCGGATCTCTAATTTTCGGTAAATCATACCACAAAGAATTTAGGAATTCCGTTTCATCAGCATCTAACCTGACTTCGACTGCTTTAAGACTATCATTTAGTTGATCCGGTTTACTAGCTCCTACAATTGCAGAAGTGACTACGGGGTTATTCAAAACCCAAGCTAAGGAAACGTGTGTTAATGATTTATTTTTCTTCTCAAAATATTCTTTCATTTTTTCGACGGCGTCAAAATGAGCTTCCTGCCAATAACGGGCTTGATACAATTTGCCGGCATCGCCTAGTTTAAATCTCCCCATCTCCTCAGGTTCCCTATCGCGTTTATGTTTGCCCGTTAAAAATCCACCGGCTAAGGGATTATAAACTATTACACCAACGCCTTCTTCCCGGCACAAAGGGAATAATTCTTTTTCAAATTCCCTGAATAGTAAATTATAACGCGGTTGAATGCAGTTATACCTTTCTAATCCGAGGTTATCACTTTTCCATAAAGCTTTGGCAAGCTGATACGCCTGGTAATTACTACATCCGATATATAATGCCTTTCCGGCTCTGACAATGTCGTCCAAAGCTTTTAAAGTTTCATCAAGCGGCGTACTGGGGTCATAAAAATGAACCTGGTACAAATCAATAAAATCAGTTTGAAGACGCTTAAGGCTTGCGTCAATTGCATCCATAATATGGCGGCGTGAAAGTCCCTGGTCGTTAGGCGCATCGCTCATTTTGCCGTTACACTTAGAAGCGAGAATCGTTCCATGTCTTCTACCAGGATTCTCTTTAAACCAATTCCCAATTATTGTTTCAGTTGAACCGACGGTTCTAAAGTCAACCGGCAATGGATAAACGTCGGCAGTATCAATAAAATTAACACCCGCTTCCCAGGCTTTATTTAAAATTGCAAATGACGTGCTTTCATCGCATTGATAACCGAAGGTCATTGTACCAAGGCAAACTTCACTTACCTTTAATCCTGTACGACCTAAATTTTTAATTTTCATGACCTAATCCTTTCGAAGAATTAATTTTGCATGGATAGTTTTTGCACTCAGCGCAAAACTTGCCGGCTGAAACGCAGATATTTACAGTTCCGCCGGTAAACAAAACTCTCATTCGGATTCTCCCATCTAATGACGAGCGGTGAGATTCCCTTTAGCCAGTTTATTATAAGTCAGGAATTTATAACTGCTTTTGATTCCATCTATGATATCGCCGGAATACCCGTCAAATTCAACAATCATCCATTTAATATTGCTGCCGCCGGCTTTTACGATTGAAGGAAAATCCATCACTCCCTGTCCTGCCGGCACCTGTTTATCTGTTTCCTCGCCCTTAATAGCGGGACCGTCTTTGATATGCAGGAATGGAGCTTTTTTCCCGAATATTTTAATAATCTTAGCGGGATCCTGCCCAGCAGTTTTAGCCCAGTAAGTATCAATCTCGAAAAACATTTCTTTATTCAGGTGTTCCAGCAAATAATAGAACGGGTAATATCCGTCAGTCAATTCAAATTCAGGACAATGGTTATGGAGACCGAACCTGATGCCTTTTGTTTTAAGGAATGATGCGATTTCGTTATAAATTTGCGTAGTACGTTTTATCGTATCCAGATTTTTATATTTATCACCTTGATTCTGCGAACCGGCATAAATTATATTATTACAACTATAAGCATCAGCCATTCTGAGTGCAGTGTCCCGATCGGAGTCTACTGGTAATGGAGAGTGCATAGCTATCACTTTAAGCCCTGCATCCTTAAAAACGCCGGCAGCTCTCTGAAGCGTAATACTCCCGGGGAGGGGAAAAGTCTCGACACCCAAATACCCGAGATCGGCAATTTTTTTCATAGTGCCTTCAAAATCTTTTTCGATAATATTCCGCACCGAATACAGCTGAATTCCGATATTAGGAACGTATGGCTTCACGGTTAAAAAATCAAAACCGGTTAATGATAACGCCGCCGCGCTCAGACCCGCTGTTTTAATAAACTGCCTGCGAGTATAATTTATTTTTTCCATTGTTCAACCTCTTCGCATTAAAGTTTTGAAATTTCTTATAATGTGCATAATATGAAATTAATCCAAAGGCAGGATCCGACTAAGCAAAGATAACTCCGCTGCATACAATTAGTAATGTCCAAACTTAGCCCGGCACATTATAAAATTATTTACATTTTAAAATTTAATAATTAAATCTAAAAAAATTTAATTTCAAATTCTTAAAAAAGAAATCCATTAAATAATATGCGATTGGTTTAAAAAAGTAAGGGGCTGTTTTATTTCCTATGAACTTGTTATTTTCAGTTTAAATTTAATAATTATTAATATTTTTACTCAAGCGGTTAACTTGAGACGCTAACTCATTTTTATATAACAATTATATACAGCCATGAAAAAGACAAAACTATTTCTTGTTTTATTAGCTGCCGTTATAGGTATTTCATTTACTTTCGCTCAACCTCAAAACAGGCAGACTGAAAACGTCATTATTATAACCCTAGATGGTTTCAGATGGCAGGAACTATACGGCGGTATTGATACAGATATCATTAATGATAAAACTTTTACAAAGAATGCCGGGGACATAAAAGACATGTTCGGCGCTTCTACACCTGAAGAAAGCCGGAAAAAATTACTGCCGTTTTTTTGGACTGTGATTGCATCAAAAGGACAGTTATACGGAAACCGGACAGCCGGAAA
Source organism: uncultured Ignavibacteriaceae bacterium (assembly GCA_964618785.1). Classification (GTDB taxonomy): domain Bacteria; phylum Bacteroidota; class Ignavibacteria; order Ignavibacteriales; family Ignavibacteriaceae; genus FEN-1297. Next base: position 13,039 of record CAZUCY010000071.1, read on the forward strand.
CTTTGTTAATGTAGCAAACAGGTACCAGGTCTCATACCCCGGCTATAACGAAATGTTTACCGGTTACCCTGATACTAATATAAACAGTAACCGTAAAATTCCGAATCCAAACAAGAATGTTTTGGAATTCATAAATCAGCAGGAAGGATTTAAAGACCGGGTTGCCGTATTTACATCGTGGGATGTTTTTCCGGCAATTCTTAACAGGGAACGCTCGAAGCTAATAATTAACAGCGGAAGTGAACCGATAAATATACCGGGCAGACAATTGTCACCTGAAATGAAACTGCTTAATGAAATGCAATTTGGCGATCCGCATTTTCTCGGCGGCGATATACGTGAAGATTTATTAACTTATTATACCGGATTTGAATATATAAAAGAGTATCATCCAAAAGTTGTCTTTCTCGGATTTGACGGCACGGATGATTTAGCGCACCGGGGATTGTACGATTATTATTTGGAGCAGGCACATACTTCCGACCAATGTATTGGAGAACTCTGGCAGTATGTACAATCTGATACCCAGTACAAAGATAAAACCACATTAATTTTATTATGCGATCACGGAAGAGGCGACCATCCAAAAAGAAACTGGACGAGTCACGGAGCAAGCATACCCGAATCCGGTGAAACATGGCTTGCCGTTATTGGACCGGACACACCCCCGCTGGGTGAAGTGAAGACCAAAAGTCAGCTATACAACAAGCAGATTGCGCCGACAATAGCCGCGTTCCTTGGTTTGCAGTTTGTTCCTGAGCATGGAGATGCTGAGGTTATTTCAACGATGATTAGATAGGGTACTTAAGAAGAAGAAGGAGAAAACTTCCGCTCTAAAGCAGGGCACTGTATAATGACCATACATTTTTGTTCGTTTTGCGTTGTTTTTATATCAAAAACCTCAATTTTTCATCAAAAAACCCCCGATTTTTTACACAAATATTAGTATAACTACTTATTATATATAAAGTTAATATGTTA
>CAZUCY010000071.1:14029-18024 GCA_964618785.1 uncultured Ignavibacteriaceae bacterium
CCCCCCCCGCAGATATGGACTTACCCATACATGCCGGTAAGTCAAGGCAGGACACTCTTTCATGAAAAAAAGAGAAGGGAAAAATTCCTAAACAAATTATCAAAGAACACCGATAAATTATGCGGCTAAAGTATAAAATTAAATTTTTCAAATCTACTGTTTTTTTTGCCAGAGACCCGGATCACATATTTTTGTTAAAAGGCTATTTAAATGTGCGTTTTATTTTTAGCGGTACATGATTAAAGTCATTGAAAGCTATAGAGACAATTCCTCAAATTAATTGCAAATTGGCTCACTTAGCAAAAATGTGAGTCTTTGAACAGGCTAATGATACTATTTACGATATTCAGCATCTCTTCTTTTGTCATCAGCCAATTATAGGTTTAATATATAGAATATGATGATGCTGATTAAGCGGCTGCAAAATATTAATTCATCTATAATTTAGATTGTGCAGTAACTTTAGCCCCAAATAAGTAATAAGGTTTTTTACTAAAATTATTATTAAAGAAAAGGATTTCAAGTAAAATGAATACAATTAATCCAAAAACAATGAGAATCTGAACCCTGGACGTTTTTTGGATTTCCTGTTTTGCTTTTACATCGCAGACTTCGCCGGGGCAGTACTGAGCTTTTTCTTTATAAACCCATGAATAGACTTTACATCCCAGGCAAATACCGAATACCGATTCAAAGAATAAAAATATAAGGCAAATCAAGCAGATAATACCCGTTATCGGGCTGAACGCATTTACTATCACCAAAAGAATGAACATTATAGACGCCAGAATCAAACCAATTATCCAGGCGAACTTTTTCTGCATGGCTCCGACGTATTCGGGGACCTGGTTCCCTACAATCAAACGTCCGATTATTAATGAAGGGGAAAATTTAGGATTGACAAAGATGCGTATTATAAAATCTGCAAGGAATACCGTAAGGACATACTTTATCAGAAAAAACTCCATTTTAAATAGGACCAGCATTAAAGAGATTAAAATAATTAAGAAATAAATCCCTGCCGACGCCCTGATTTCCCGTTCATTTAAAACGGGGATATCATATCCTTCAACATCCTCTCCGAATTTTATTATTTTACTCAAATTACTCTCCTTTTCATTGTTATTACAGATTATGCGCAGCTATCCGTACAGGTGCATTTACCGGGTTAATATTCTTTAAAAATTACTGTTGATTAACTATTTAAATAATATATATATGGGAAATTTTTCGTAATAGCTACATTAAGGCGCCTTAGAAATTTCAACCACACCTTCTTTGAAATTTACCTTTAATTCACAGTCAGCCAGAAGTTGTGTGCCGAGTAAAGGGCTATCTGATTCGGTACAACCTATTGCAACTTCTTCAATACCATCAAACCATTGCAGCCTCCCCTTAAATAACTTCATTTCGACTATCTCTCCATTGGCAAGCTCGCCATCGATTGTTCCCACAAATTCCAGATCAAGTTCTTTAATTTTATTTTCCGGCAAAATAAGTTCCCCGTTATAACCCGTATCAACAACGGTCTGAAAAGTACGTTCTTCGTTTTTTTCTGAGATCAAAGTGAGAAGAACTATTGGGGAAAGTGTAGTATGATTTACGCGTCCCGTCATCCTGTCCATTTACAAAAGTTCCCCCTCTTCATGAGAAGCGCCGCATCATAACCGATTTTTATTACATGAAAAAGTTTTGTTGAATATTTTTTCTGAGCGTTATTTATTGCCTGAATTGGAGTTAAACCTAAGAAATATTCTTCGCTATCGACTTCGATAGCCACAAACTGACCGAACGAATTTTTCTCCAATATTTGTTTGAATCGCTCATGATAAAGCTGCCGTGCTCGTTCGGCTGTATTTGCATTTCTTTCCATAGATATATTTATCCTTTCTCAGATTACCCGGCTAAATTTACTCAATTTTTAATTATCATTCTACTGTATAGACCATATCCAAGCCCGCCTGTTCTATAAATAATTAAATGAAATACTAATAACTTTGCTGAGAATGTCTGAACTCCCATAGGGATAAACAGGGTTCATCTGATTAAATGATTTACCTGATTTAAGGATATAAGTCCCGAATAGGAAAATTCATTTAACTTTGCTGAAAAGAAATCGTTTTCAAGTATCAGATTTCTAATTATTTACTATTGTATCGATAGTTTAAGTGAAAACGACAAGGTTGTATGCAAGGCAGCATTCAAAGAGTATGATCCCGGAACAACGGCTTTTCCAGATGTATCTGCTATAATCTGATTGATAAAGTAAATTTGCTTTCTCTGACCTGGATTTATAGGTAATCGTTCCACCACATTGTTTGAACCTCCACCGAACATTATGGTTTTTCCGGCAACATTTTGAAGAGACCATCTAAATAAGCCATCGCCGACTGCAATTGTATCAGTAGTAACACCATCGTTGTATACAGCAAAGGCTGCATTTAACGTGTCATGAATTCCATATAATGCCTTGGGAGTTGAAAACGTATATTGTAGTGTACCGGATTTTATAGTATCTGATGTGGAAGAAATTGGGTTACTATTTTGACTACATCCGTTCATGATGATCAAAGCACCTGCAATCATAAATATATGCCGCATATTTTTTTCCTTATTTTGTGCTTACTTACTTTCCTATAATATACATTATAGGAAATAAATCCACAAAAGATATGACGAAGGAATAATAAATAGTTTTCATGCTTCCACTATTAAAAGTTATAAGATTAAATCATTTATTTACGACAACTAAAAACACTCGGACTGAAGGGACGCGTATAGTTTTCTACAATAATGTCATCCCGCTGGGATTATGGGTGGATTGATTTGGGTGGAACATTTTTCTACAATAATGTCATCCCGATGGGATTCCTATGGGTTGGTTTGGGCGAAACGGTTTTCTTACATTGTCTGAACTCCCATAGGGATAAACAGGATTCAGCTGATTAAAGGATTTATCTGATTTGAGGATATAAGTCCCGAATTTTATTCAGGAACAATTTTATAGACTTCCGGAAAATCTGTGTCACCCTCAATTTTAGGAATGAGTTCTCTCAATGCCTGACTAAATATTCCTATTGACCACTTCTTTCTGTCTGTAATACGAAAGATAAAATCAACTTCATCAGGTCTCCAAGTGGTCGGTGTATTTGATTTTACACCAAAGGCAACGCCGATTAAAATATTTCTAACCGTGTCGTTTCTATCAATAACTTGTGCAACTACTAAAGTTTCTTTTAGCGCTGTTTGCAGCTTTTCATCATGCTTATAACGCAAAATTTTGGCGGCGTCTTTTTCAACATCAGCTTGCCCGAACATTCCTTTGCTTTCGTTTAAGATAACATCAATTTTAGAATTTTTTATCGGCGGCAAAGCAATGATGTCAGGGTATTCCCGGGCTGAGCTTTTCCTAATTCGGGTTCCGGAAGAATGGCTCCACCGCTTTGTGAACCAGGATAAGATATAGAGACAATACGAAACTTGTTTGGAATTAAAACTCTGTGAGCAATTGCATAAGTAACTTCATCCTCATCCACCTCAACCGTTTCAGTAACTGTCGGTAATGCAGTTGTAAAAGATGCAGATGAAAAATAAGTTTTTAGAAGTGAGAAAATTTCTCCTTCACTATTCCCTAAAAGTTTTCTTCTGTCCCAAACAAGTTTAATTCCGTTATGATTGAGAAATAATCCATCAAGGAAATAAGCAATTGTCGCAACAACTTTATTTTCAGAAATGCTTGATTGGTGTTTCTCCCAAATTGGTTGAAAGTTTATTGTCGCATTTAGATCCCTAACACTTTCTGCAATTTTAATTATTTCTTCTGTGAACCAAGCTGGAACTCCTCCGCTATCTTTAGCAATTGCTTCTTTTAGTTTAATTCGAAGCGATGCCAAGCTATTCATATTCTTTTTCATTATATTATTTCCTCCCGGTCTTACCAATGCATAAATGCCAAATACTTTATGCGTGTGAGAAAATACGAATGAAATGAATGT